>JBIILT010000125.1:0-5133 GCA_044338355.1 Aquirufa sp. | reverse complement strand
AGATGCGCTCGAAAGAGCATGATTTCTGCTCTAGGCGGTCGATGAACGGAACTTCTTTCACATTTCCCTCAATGTCAATGATCAAGGCATGGCCCGGAGTAATCTCCTTAATCTTATCGTAAGCGCAATTAAAGGACGTTTTAATGGCCTGTTTTTCGGAAGCTACTACCGCCACTTCTTCATCCACATAATAAAAGGCTGGACGAATTCCGGCTGGATCACGTGCTACAAAAGAGGCACCGTAGCCGGTCATCCCCACCATCGCATAGCCACCGTCAAAATCCTTGCAAGAGCGCTCTAAAACACGATTTAAATCGATTTTTTGTGCGATGATATCGGATAATTCTGGGTTCTCGTATTGGTCTTTGTATTTCTCAAATTGGCGTTGATTCTCTTCATCTAAAAAGTGACCGATTTTTTCCATGACGGTTACCGTATCCACTTTTTCTTTCGGGTGCTGACCTAGGGAGACTAATTTATCGAATAAATCGTCCACATTCGTCATATTGAAATTACCTGCCATTACGAGGTTACGGCTTCTCCAGTTGTTTTGACGCAACATCGGGTGGCAGTTTTCGATCTCGTTTTGGCCATGCGTTCCATAGCGCAAGTGCCCTAAAAGTACTTCGCCAGTGAAAGCCACATTTTCTTGCCACCATTCCGCATCATGTGCGGCGTCGATGCCTGTTTCTTTAAAGACTTGTTTGGCTAGTTTTTGCGCTTTACTAAATTTCTTGTTGATTTTTCCAAAAATATCTGCCACTGCTTGTGGCTCTACCGAACGGTATCTGGAAATGTAACGGTGCCCTGGTTTTACGTTGATTTTGATGTTTGCCACCCCGGCGCCATCTTGTCCTCTGTTGACTTGCTTCTCCATCATGAGATAAAGTTTGCTCAGTCCGTAAGTAGGTGTATTGTATTTGTCTAAGTAGTGCTGAAAAGGCTTTCGTAGGCGGATGAGGGCAATTCCGCATTCGTGCTTAATAGAATCAGACATGGAAACGTGGGGCTATTTTAAAAATCAAAGTCAAAATTAGCCAAAATAAATGACCAACAAGCTGATTTTTTTAATTTTTTATCGACTATTTCCAAAGGTTTGTCAAGACCGCTGGAAACAAGATAGATGCGATCAAAATTGCTGTTAAAAATCCGTAAGAGTAGATTTCTAGCGAGGTTAGATCAGACCAAAGAGGCGTTTTTTCACTTGCTTTTTTGAAATAGAGCTGGAATGGAATCTTTAAATAATAAAACAATGAAATCCCCGTAACTAAAATAGCTGTAATCAGTAAAACTAGCAGGCCGATAGAGGTTGTCACCTCATAATTTGACCACAATAAACTGAAGTAGGTTATTTTTGCAATAAATGTTCCGGCTGGGGGAAGCCCCACTAAAGCAATCAGTCCTGTGAGTAGGAAAAACGCAGGTAAGGGCCTAGAAGTACCTAGCCCAGCAAAATCCCTCACTTCGTCAGCGGCCACCTCGTCGATCAGATAGAATACTAATAAGCTAGCGATACTATATAAAAATCCATAGAAAAGAATGGCATCAAGCGCCTGAACGGGTTGGAAGAACCAGGCCATCGCAAGGAAACCGCCGTGTGCGATGCTGGAATAGGCGAGGAGGCGTTTGGTTTTGTTTTGGCCTAAAGCCCCTAGATTTCCTACTAACAATGTCAGAATCGCTAATGCCGCTAATTCATTCACAAATGAAACCGGCAAAGTGGGTAGCAGACGTATCCCCACGAACGCAATCGCTAACTTAGGCGCGGTCGAAATCCAAGTCATCCAAGCGGCCGGTAAATTCTCCATCACATCCGGATTCCACGGATGAAAGGGTGCCCAAGACATTTTGAATAACAATCCCACCGCAAAAAGTCCTAGCGCAAATCCACGCAAATAAGGATCAGCTACGGAAATTCCCCTTGAGAAATCCACGCTGGTAAAATCCAGTGTTCCTGTCAAACCATAGAGTATTGAAATGCCATAGAGGAAGAACGCTGAGGATCCTAAACCGAATAAAACATAAGGTAAACTGGCCCGCGAGGACTCTTTTCGAAGGCTAACTAACACATAGGTGCCCATCGACATAAATTCAATGGATAAAAACAAGCTTAAAACGGAAGTGCTCATGGACGCCAATAAAGCACCAAGTAAAATGGATAGAAATCCGGTCAGTTCTTCGAAGGTGAGGGATTTCTTGTGGATTTGGTTCATCAAAATGAGCAAGAAGCCGATCGCTAAAATCAAGGTATTGATTGCATCTGAACCTAAATTCGCTTCAAATAAACCTGACGCAAAAGATCCCGTTAATCCTAATTCAGTGCGTTGAAAACTGAGGGATAGGGCTAATAATAGGGGAATTTGGCAGGTAAAGTAGCGCCAAGAGGTACTAAATCTTTCCGTCTTTCCGTGTAAAAATAACTCAATAAATAGGCTAAAAAGAATCGTTCCAGCTATAATCAATTCAGGAATCGCAAGGTGAAGTCCAGCCGTGATGGACTGGATTCTTTCTGCGAGCTGAGTGAGGTTAGCGAATGTGGACATGTACGAAATTAGAGTTTTTGGCTTAAATAATGAGCGGTTGGATTGTTTTTCAGGCCTTTCATCTCTTCGGGAGTGCCTTGGAAACAAATGTAGCCCCCATTCTCACCACCTTCCGGCCCTAAATCAATGATGTGATCAGCACATTTAATGACTTCCATATTATGCTCGATGATCACGACAGAATCCCCTTGTTCCACGAGGTCATTCATCGCCTTTAACAGCTTTTTGATGTCGTGGAAGTGTAGACCGGTGGTAGGTTCGTCGAAAATAAAGAGTGTTCGACCTTTGTTCGGATTTCCTTTGCCCAGAAAGCTAGCGAGCTTTACGCGCTGCGCTTCCCCACCAGAAAGGGAGTTCGACGATTGCCCTAATTTGATGTATCCTAATCCCACTTGGAAGAGAGGATCGATTTTATCGGCAATCCGCGGTTGTTTCTCGCGGAAGAACTCCACCGCCTCTTCAACGGTCAAGTCTAAAATTTCTGAAATATTTTTATCCTGGAATTTTATGTCCAAAATTTCCTGTTTAAATCGCGAACCACCACATGATTCGCAAGGCAGTTTAATATCTGCCATGAACTGCATTTCGATGGTGATTTCTCCCTCGCCTTGGCATACCTCGCATCGTCCGCCTTCTACGTTGAAGGAGAAATGCGCGGGTTTGTAACCACGTGTTTTAGCCACGGGTAATTCGGAATATAGGGCTCTAATAGCATCGTATGCCTTAATATAAGTAACCGGATTCGAGCGCGAAGATTTACCAATCGGTTGTTGGTCGACCATCTCGATGCTCGCAATTTTGTTCGTACTTCCCTTAATTTCGCGGAAACGGCCGGTCTCTTCGGTGCCTTGTTGCAGCAAGCGAAGCATCGCCGGATATAAAATTTTGCGAATCAAAGTGGATTTACCAGAGCCGCTGACACCCGTTACGACGGTCATGATGCCCAAAGGAATCGCGACGTCTACGTTCTTTAAATTATTTTCAGAGGCGCCCGTTAATTCGATTTGAGCTAATGCTTTGCGTCTGAAATAGGGGACTTCGATTCGATCTTCTCCTGTTAAAAAGCGCAAGGTGTGACTATCGGTTTTTTTGTCTGCCAAAGCTTCTTTTAAATTCCCCTGAAAGATCAAATTTCCTCCGTGACGACCAGCTTCTGGGCCGATGTCGATAATTTGGTCCGCAGCCCGCATCACTTCTTCCTCATGTTCTACCACAATGACCGTGTTCCCCATGTTTTTTAGCATCTCTAACACCGAAATCAACCGTTCCGTATCCCGAGGGTGCAAACCGATGCTGGGTTCATCTAAAATATACATGGAACCCACTAAGGCACTACCCAAAGAAGTCGCTAATTTAATACGTTGAAATTCCCCTCCAGAAAGGGTCGAGCTCAAGCGATTTAAGGTCAAATAACCTAAACCCACGCGATCCATGTATTCGAGGCGGTTATTGATTTCGATTAAAATGCGTTTCGATACCTTTTGGTCATGTTCATTTAGCTTCAGGTTTTCAAAGAAGGCCTTGGTTTTCGATAGGGGCCAAAGCACCAGATCGACAAGTGAGGTTCCTTCTATTTTTACATAACTAGCATCCATCCGCAAGCGCGAACCCTGGCATTCCGGGCAATTCGTTTTACCGCGGTAACGTGATAACATGACGCGGTATTGGATTTTATACGTCTCCTTCTCTAGGTGGTCAAAAAAGTGTGTCAGACCCGCGAAATATTTATTGCCAGTCCATAAGAGTTTTTTTTCTGACGTTGAAAGGTCTTTATAGGGGCGGTGAATAGGGAAGTCAAATTGAATACCATTTCGCAACAGTGGACTTAACCACTCGCTCATCCGCTCACTACGCCAAGGGGCAATCGCACCCTCATAAATAGATAGATCGTGATCTGGAAAAACTAAATCGGGATCTAAACCCAAAACTTTACCATAGCCTTCGCAATTTTTGCAGGCACCATAGGGATTATTAAAAGAGAATAGATTTAAGCTAGGCTCCTCAAAAACCATCCCATCCAATTCGAATTTATTTGAAAATACATCTCGCTTTCTGCCTTCGATTTCAATCCAGCATACGCCTTCTCCTTCGAAATAGGCTGTTTGAACTGAATCACCTACGCGGAATTGCGTCTCTTCATCGTCTTTTTTAGACACTAAACGGTCGATCAAAATGGCGATTTCAGATGGTTTTTTAGCTAATTTTTGTAGTTGTGCTGCGTCTTCTACTAAATCCTCTAAAGCAATGATATCTTCCTGAAATTTCAGTCGGGAATAGCCTTTCTGGATGAGTAATTGACATTCGTTTTCGAGGCTTCGCTCTATATTGTGTACTAATGGTGCTAAAATAAGTACTTTCTTACCGTCTTCTTTCGCGATAAAATCTACGATATGGGAAACAGAATCTTTGCGCACTTCCTGTCCGGAAACGGGAGAAATGGTGCGTCCGATGCGGGCAAAAAGTAATTTTAAATAATCGTAAATCTCTGTGGTGGTGCCTACTGTGGATCGAGGGTTCTTTGTATTGACCTTTTGTTCGATCGCGATGGCTGGCGAAACGCCTTTGATATAGTCAACGGCTGGCTTTTCCA
>JBIILT010000028.1:0-10836 GCA_044338355.1 Aquirufa sp. | reverse complement strand
CAATAATTAGCAATGGAAGCCTGTTCTCTAGTTTGGCTTTTATTGATGGCCTGCAATTCTGCCAAATCTTTATTAAATGCTTCTGAACCTGGTAAATAAGGAATGGCAGGACGAATTGATTCCAACGTAGCGCGATCAAAATTCCACGTTTTTACGGCACCATAATTGGGTAACATCGGTGGACGAACAGGTAATTCTTGACTTGCCCAAACGGTAGTAAATCCGATTGATTTTGAATGTGCAATCAAATCAGGTACTATGGCCTGGTTATTTGCCGCACTCATTCCATCCGCTTTTGCTTTAGCCATCACCTTCGCAGCAACAGCCGCCCCTAAATTAGCCCCAGCTGTCACATCTGAAGTGACATTAACCTTTGCCCAAAGAGGTACATTTTTCGCTTCTGCCAATTTTTCCGCTAAAAAAGGTCCTTCGCCTGGGAACATCGCTAATAAAATCACATAGCTCGCTTGCGCCACCACCGCATCTTCAGATGGATAAGCTGGCAACGTAGAAATTGGTAATAAAGGCTTGATTGAGGCATCCAAAACAGATGGCGCAGGACGATTGTATTGGTATTTATACTTCCAAGCACTCACTAAAGCATCGTATTGTGCTACACTTAAATAAGCCAATGCCCTCGCAGTATAGGGAGGATTCGCAAAAGGGAATTTGGGATCGGCCAAAGGGTCTGCCGGATTAGGCACCGGATAAACACCTGCTGCATTGGCCGCAGGAGGAAGATTATACCGAGCGGCTAATTCCCGTGCTATTTCATTCCAACGAAGGACAGCACCCGCTCCCCAGTACTGAACGGCTGCCTTTTGGTTAGCCGTTAGCACAATCGATTTCAGCGAATCAACTTCCTTTTTATAGGCTGCATCTGAATTTAGAGCGGGAACCACCACCTCAGTGGAGCTTGTTAGAACAAAAGTCTTCCAACTTCCTGCTGTTTCATCCACTTTAGCTGGAGCATAAGGTTCTATTACCGTTTCAGAAACGGACTTATCACAGGAAACTAATCCTATCAATAGCATTACACATACTATATATCTCACTTTATTTAAATTTAATTAGATATAAAAGCCCCACATTGACTGAAGTACTTTGACCTACATTTTGACCTGCGACCACATAAGCTACACGCGCATTAAAACCAAGTGCCTTAGGCTGGTACTTTGCATAAACCCCTACTGAGCTCATCGTCATGTCATTAGTTAAAAATGGCATGTCGTTTCGACGAATATCATCTCCTTTGATACAAGAAAAATGCTCCGCAAAAAATTCAATTTGGTTATCCTTTTTAAGATAACCTAGACGGAAGGCCGCGTCAAAGGCGTCTGGAACAGCCACCTGATTTGTTTGGTATAGTTTAGAACCTGCTAAATAAGCATCCCGATCCGCTTTCACCTGACTTCTTGCCTGATAAGCTATCGATGAATTAACATACAAATGCTTAGGCAAAGAATAAGAAAGAATCCCGCGAACTACCAATGATTTTGTCCCTAATCCGATTGACATCGGCATAAAATCGGGTACATAATTCGTCATTGGAACGCTGAAACCCACAACTCCATGTGCCGTAAAACCATGAAAAGCTTTCGATTTTGTCTTCACAAACAGGGAGGCATCCTGTAAACCTTGTTGACCCATTAAATTCCCTTGACTCGCATCTGTCTTTACATAGGGAATCATCGCAATCACATTGATGTCTCGCGTAATACCATAGGCAATCATAGCGGTTGCAGATTGAGTCGTTAATCGTCCTAAATTAGGGTTATCGCGTTTTAGCCCATTTTCCCAATAATTCGTCCACGAACTATTTCCATAGATCAAAGCACCACACGCTATTTTTTTATTCATGTAGATAGCGTCGTGTGGCATTTGTGCATTCATTTCGGCCAAACCTAGCAAAAAAAACAAAAAAGTAAATAACTTTTTCATTTGCTTAGTTGATTTACCGATACACAATTTGCTTGTACCGTTTTGTTCGAAGCTAAATAAGGAATGCCCGAAATAATACGCTTTTCGAGGGAGCAAGAAAAAGTAGACGAAAAATCTTTTATAGAAAAAACGGTTTGAATGGGAATCATAGTTGAAGTCGGTGATTCCATTTACATAGAATTTTGGTAAGTAATTTTTCATCCAGGGTCAAAATTAGGCTATTTTTCAATAACAGTGCCTAATTCTTGTGAAATATTCTTCTGAATCTCTTTCAAACGAATGAATTCAAGCAATACTTCATCCATTTCCGCTGCATCTGCCAATAAAGTATCTAATTTGATTAAGATTTCTTGCAAATGCTGGTCATTATATACCTTCCTCAAACGTAATACGTTCTTGTAAGCTAAATCTTCCAGCATTTCCTCGTCTGTGTTTACCCGAATCTCATGCTTTTCCTTCCATTCCGAGGACAGCGAATGTTTATCAGAGGAGATATTGATGGAGAAGGATTGAATCTCCTCATCAGGGTGATGCAAAAAGAAATCGGGTTTGGGTGCACGCTGAGCAGCAAATTCTTGCTTGCAAAGATCTAAAATGCGAATAAATAGCGGTGTTTGAAAAACCGTTCCTTCTAATTCATCTATCAAATAATGAACCAATGTTAATCCTGGGGCCTTTTCTGGATTGATTTCCAAATGTCCGTAATTAATCAAAAGTCGCACACATTCTAATTCTTGGTAATAGGCTAAATTTTGGACTTCAACCGTCTGATCTCCCTGAACTGGCTCAATAAGATCTCTTACCTCCGCATATTGTTGCGCAGAGATTTGTTGAGGATCATTTGAAGCCCCTTTCATTTTCTTTAACTGAATCTTATTCAATTCCGCTAACAAAACATCTTCATCCATCCGCATCATCGAAGCGGTCTTCTGGATAAAAAGGCTGCGTTGAATCGCATCAGGTATTTTCGAAATGGATTGCACCATTTCCTTAATCATCTCCGCTTTCTTGAACGGATCGTCGCCGGCTTCCTCTTTGAATAGGTTCGCCTGGAACGAGATAACATCCTTTGCTTCCTTTTTAATATAATCAACAAATGCCTCGGAACCGATCTTGCGTACAAACGAATCGGGGTCATTTCCCTCCGGGAATACGACTAAATTCACCTGCAAGCCTTCTTCTAGGATCAAATCCATCCCGCGTAAAGCTGCTTTAATACCCGCTGAATCACCATCGTATAAAACCGTGACGTGTTGAGTGAAGCGACCGATTAACTTGATCTGTTCGATGGTCAAAGAAGTTCCTGAAGATGCCACAACATTCTTTATTCCCGCTTGATGCAGCGAAATAACATCGGTATAGCCTTCAACTAGGTAACAAACATCTTTGAGGCGAATTTCATTCTTCGCTTGCGCGATGCCATAGAGCGTCGCCGATTTATGGTAGACTTCCGTTTCGGGTGAGTTCAGGTATTTGGCCTGATTCTTCGCATCATTTCTAAGAATACGTGCGCCAAAAGCAATAATCTTACCCGACACATTATGTATCGGAAATATGACGCGGTTACGGAAGCGGTCATAGACCTTTCCATCGTCATTCTTTTGAGTGACTAAGCCTGCTTTTTCGATGATTTCTTGAGAGAATCCCTGTTTTAAGGCTGACTTCAAGAAGGCATCCCAGGCTTCCGGGCTGTAACCTAAATCAAATGATTGAAGGGTTGCATCCGAGAAACCGCGTTCCTTGAAATAAGGCAAGGCAATGGATTTCCCTTCGTCTGTATCGTATAATTGTTTCTTGAAGAATTCTTTGGCGTATTCTAGTATGATGAGCAAACTTTCTCGTTCGTTTTGGCGCACGAGCTGGTCGTCAGTCATTTCCTCTTCCTGGATGTCGATGCCGTATTTTTTGGCCAAATGACGTAATGCTTCCCCATAACCTAAGCCTTCCATATCCATGACGAAACGCACGGAATCGCCCGCTTTACCGCAACCAAAACATTTGTAGATTCCCTTCGCTGGGGAGATAGAAAAGGAAGGTGTTTTCTCTCCATGAAATGGACAGCAAGCCCAATAGTTCGCTCCCTTTTTCTTAATGGTTACATAGTCCCCGATCACGTCTGCTACCGCAGCCGTTTGCTTAATTCGCTCGACGGTTTCGGGATCAATGCGCATATTACAATAGTAAACCAGCTAAAGTGGCTGATAAATAAGACGCTAAAGTACCAGCAATCAAAGCTTTAAATCCTAATTTTGCTAGGTCTGAACGACGTGATGGTGCTAGTTCGCCAATACCACCGATTTGGATAGCAACAGAGGAGAAGTTAGCAAATCCGCAAAGCGCAAAGCTCGTAATTGCAATCGTCTTAGGATCTAACGTTTCTTTCAACTTTACCATATCTAAATAAGCGACAAACTCATTTACCACCATCTTTTTTCCCATTAAAGCACCTGCGACTTCCACATCTTGAGCGGGAACTCCCATCGCAAAAGCAAATACAGAGAATACTTTTCCCAAAATCGTGTTCATCGATAACTCCGGATAACTAATCAATGCCCCCAGGTGTCCTAAACCTAAGTCCACTAAAGCGATCAAGGCAATAAATCCAATTAACATGGCAATTACATTCAATCCCACTTTCAAACCCTCACTTGCACCTGCCGCAATCGCATCGACTAAATTAGCATGTGATTTAGACAATTCTAATTTCACTTCGCCTTGCGTTTCCGACTTCTCGGTTTCAGGGAATATGATTTTGGAAATAACCAAAGCCCCTGGAGCGGCCATTAAACTAGCCGCTAATAAATAGGCTGCAGGAACTCCTAGCGAAATATAAACCGCCATCACACCACCCGCAATACAAGCAAATGAGCCCGTCATAGAAGCCATTAACTCCGAGTTCGTCATATTTTTCAAATACGGTTTGATCATGATTTGGGCCTCTACTTGACCTACAAATGTGGATGCCACATTCGAAAGCGCTTCTGCCCCACTCACACCCATTAACCTGTGAACACCTTTGCCCACGAAGGAAACGACACGTTGTAATATGCCTAAATGGTAAAACATATTTACTAGAACGGCCACAAAAATGATGGTAGGAACTACTTTAAAGAAGAAGATATAATCATTACCTGGACCAAATGCTTTAATCATCAAGTCGCGATTCACTAAGGAACCGAACACAAATTGAGCCCCTTTATCGGCTTGCCCTAGGAGCGTATTGATAGCATCTCCTAACCACTGATATAGGTTTTGGCCTACTTCTGTCTTCAAAATGAACACGGCTAACAACACCTGTAATAAAAGACCCACTCCTACTGTCCGGTAATTAATCGCTTTTCGGTTATTGGACATCAAAAATGCCACGCCCAAAATCAATACGATACCGAGCAATCCAGTAAATCTTTCCATGTGTTGTTTGTTGGTGTAATCAGCCTATTTTTTTTCTAGTTTTGATTCTAGGCTAACAGTAAATTTATCAAATGCTAATTCGGCAACCAAATCATCTTCTTTGATTTCAAAAAATTTCGTATGAATATCAAAAGGAATATCACTGTCAATTTTCCAATACGTGCCATCCTCCTGCATCTCATACGAATTCTTCGTATCTCGTAGATTCCAATCTAAGATGGTAATAGCTAAATTTTTAGCCCGCGTATTCACTAATTCAAAAAGAGATTCAATACGTCTGTCAAAGCTTCGAACCATCACATCCGCACTACCCCCATAAATGGTAGGATCCCCTGCATTATGGAAATAATAAAGTCGTGTATGCTCTAGATATTCTCCCACAATCGACTTGATAAAGATATTTTCCGATAAGCCCTTCCTTTGTGGACGCAAACAACAAATTCCACGTACAATTAATAGGACTGGCAAACCCGCTTGCGAGGCTTTATATAGCGCCTCCATCGTCTTCAAATCTTGTAATGAATTAATTTTCCAACAAATCCCCGCTGGCAAACCTGCTTTGTGATTTTTCACCTCATTCTCGATCATTTCAATCAAGCGATTCCGCATATCGCGAGGCGCTGTGATTAAATGCTCATAATGAGTGGGCATCGAATGACCCGTAATTACGTTAAAGAACTCGGCTATATCTTGTGTGATACGCGTATCCGTTGTTAAAAGACCAATATCCGTATATAATTTTGCTGTATCCTCATTATAATTTCCTGAAGATAAATGAGCATAACTCACCACATGATTCCCCTCATTACGAATTACTTGCAATAATTTCGTGTGCGTTTTTAATCCTGGAATACCATAAATCACGAAACAACCTGCTTTCTGTAAACGCGTTGCTTCTTTGATGTTGTTTTCCTCATCAAAACGCGCTTTCACCTCAAACAAAACTGACACGTGTTTTCCTTGCTCCGCCGCGCGCAATAAGGCGCTAGAAATCCGGGAGTTTTTCGAAATACGATACAAGGTGATTTTAATCGCTAGCACATTCGGATCATCCGCCGCTTGTTCCAAGAGTTGAATGACCGGCTCAAAATTATTATACGGATGGTGCAATAAGATATCACCCCGCTTAATTGTGTCAAAAATATCATCAATCACAACAGATTTCAAGCCTAAGGCAGGAACAACCGCAGGACTTAAGGACTGATGTGATTTGAATTCTGGATGTTTTAATATTTGCCAAAAAGACGTAAAGTCCAAAATAGAGTTTTTTATAAAAATATCGACCTGGTCTAGATTCCAACGCTTCAACATTTCAGTCAATAAGAACTCCGAATGAAACTTCTCCACCTCTACCCTAGTCACACGACCCAAACGACGATCCTTAATTTTTTTCTTTACTTCATCAACAAAATCCGTATCCGAATCTTCATGCTCCACTAAATCAAAATCCCCATTCCGCGTAATCCGGAATAAAGTCGTGGATTCAATTTCCACATTTCGATACAATAGCTGTAAATGATGGCGAATAATTTCTTCAATCGGGACAAATAACACTTTATCCTCCCGCTCAATCACGTAGAAACGCTTCAGATTTAAAGGGATTTGGACAAAGGAGATTTTTTGTTCCTTTTCATTTCTCGTCTTCTTCTTATCCGAAAGACCCAACGTCACTACCCCAAAAATCAAGGTCTTCGCCAGCAAACTAGGGAAAGTATGCGTATGATCGAAAACCATAGGGGTCAACATCGGATAAATGGTGCGTTGAAAATAGGAGGCTACTTCTTCTTTTTCTTCGGCATCTAAATCATCTAAACACGCTAATAAGAGTCCATTCTCCGGGAAAAGAGGTAAAATTTCCTCCATGAAAAGCCGGTGCTTCTCCTGAGTAAATTCCTGTGCTTCGTTGATTATCGCTTGTTTAAATGGAACCTCACGTAAGCCACAATAATCCGTTCTCTCTTTCCCTAAATCGATATAATTTAACAAAGAACCCATTCGGATAGTAAAGAACTCGTCTAAATTAGAGGCCGTGATAGCTAAGAATTTTAAGCGATCAAATAAGGATTTCGAACTATCTCTAGCCTGATCTAAAACGCGTTCATCAAACTTTAACCAAGATAAATCTCGAGAGATAAACTTCGCTTTAGCGATTGTTTCGTTCGCCTTTTGAGTTGACTTATCTATCTTCCGATTTTGCTCTCGAGGCGCCATTAAATTAATCTTCCAATTCGTAGGCGTAAGTAATGACAAAAGATTCCCAGCAAGGGAATCTTTTGACTCTTCGTGTTTCAGTATTTT
The DNA here is from genome assembly GCA_044338355.1 of Aquirufa sp. Taxonomy (GTDB): domain Bacteria; phylum Bacteroidota; class Bacteroidia; order Cytophagales; family Spirosomataceae; genus Aquirufa. The sequence continues at coordinate 3,186 of JBIILT010000028.1, read as the reverse complement.
ATCTAATTCACTCATATTATTCAGTAGGGACTTGATTTTTAATTGCTTGGTAATCAGAACCTAATCGCCCCATTTCGGTAGCCAAAAACTTCTGAAGTTCTAAATTAAACAAGCGTTTCTCCTCTTCTGTTAAGGAATTGTAAAAGTCTTTCAATTCCTGATTGATCACTTGCTTTTCAGCTAATGTCTCCGCGTGAATGCCACGCAAATGGTAAGACTTAAAATCAAAATTCATTCTAAACGTCTACTTTAGCATATTTAGCATTCTTCTCAATGAAATCACGACGAGGAGCCACTTCATCCCCCATTAACATAGAGAATAACAAATCTGCATCAATCGCAGACTCTACTGTAACCTGCTTTAAGGTACGAGACTCTGGGTTCATCGTCGTCTCCCACAATTGCTCCGCATTCATCTCTCCTAGACCCTTATAACGTTGTACTCCTACGTTGTCTTCTTTTCCACCACCGGCTAATTCTTGAATAGCTAGTGTTCGTTGATCTTCTGTCCAAACGTAACGCACTTGCTGCCCCTTCTTCACTTGGTAAAGCGGTGGCTGAGCGATGTAAATACATCCACGATCTACTAATTCGCGCATGTAACGGAAGAAGAAGGTCAAAATCAAGGTACGAATGTGACTACCGTCAACGTCCGCATCGGTCATGATGATCACCTTGTGGTAACGTAATTTATCCATATTCAGCGCACGCTCATCTCCATCTTTTCCGAAAGAAACGCCTAGCGCCGTAATCATATTTTTAATCTCTTCGTTCTCGTAGATACGGTACTCTTGTGCTTTCTCTACGTTCAAAATCTTTCCACGTAAAGGAAGAATCGCTTGGAATGCACGGTTACGACCTTGCTTCGCCGTACCACCCGCTGAATCTCCCTCGACAAGGTAGATCTCACACGTTTCTGGATCAGAATCCGAGCAATCGGCTAATTTACCTGGTAAAGAGTTCGAACCTAAAACAGTCTTACGCTGTACCATTTCACGTGCTTTACGAGCAGCGTGACGCGCTTGCGCAGCTAAAATAACTTTAGCAACTATTTGACGAGCCTCTCTAGGATGCTCTTCTAACCACGACTCTAGCATATCTGACATAGCAGAAGAAACCGCACCTGATACCTCGCCATTACCTAGCTTAGTCTTTGTTTGGCCCTCAAACTGAGGCTCAGCTACTTTCACTGAAATAACCGCCGTCAAACCTTCCCGGAAGTCATCCCCTGCGATGTCAATTTTTAATTTTTCTAACGCACCCGACTTATCTGCATAATTTTTCAAGGTACGCGTCAATGCTCCACGGAAACCCGCTACGTGCGTTCCTCCTTCAATCGTATTAATGTTATTCACATACGAAACCACGTTCTCTGAGTAAGACGTATTGTACATCATCGCCACTTGAACAGGAACACCATTCTTATCGCCTTCCATGTAGATAGGCTCAGAAAGTAATGGCTCACGCGTTGAATCTAAATACAAAACGAACTCACGAAGACCTCCTTCTGAGAAGAATTCTTCTGATTTAGCTTCGCCATTTTCATCTAATTCACGCAAATCTGTTAGTTGAATACGAATTCCCGCATTCAAGAAAGATAATTCACGTAAACGACCCGCAACGGTTTCGTACTTGTATTCCGTAACGGTGAAAATCGTCTCATCCGGCTTGAATAAGACCGATGTACCTGTGCGATCCGTAACACCTACTTCTTTCACGGGGTATTGAGGAACACCAATTTTGTATTCTTGCTGGTATATTTTACCATCACGGCTGTAAACCGTCACTTTTAAATCTGTTGATAAGGCGTTCACACAAGAAACACCCACACCGTGCAAACCACCAGAAACCTTGTAAGTGTCTTTATCGAATTTACCGCCGGCGTGAAGCACCGTCATTACCACCTCTAGGGCAGAACGCTTCTCTTTCGTGTGCATCCCTGTAGGAATACCACGACCGTTATCTTCTACTAAAATGGAATTGTCCGTATTGATCGTCACTTTGATCATATCGCAATGACCTGCTAACGCCTCATCGATTGAGTTATCTACTACTTCCCAAATCAAGTGATGAAGACCTTTAAAGCCGGTATCACCAATGTACATGGAAGGACGTTTACGAACCGCCTCTAATCCCTCTAAAACTTGAATATTATCTGCACCGTAATTTGCCCGATCTTCAGCTGATGAATCTTGTGCTTCTGACATAATGTTATTTAACTGGGTTAAACGAAGGCATTGAGGCCTTCGCATATGTTGTTGAATTTAATCCTAAAAATATAATTTTTAACCGAAAAATCCTAGTGTTTGAAGTGACGAATTCCCGTCATTACCATGGATAAATTATTTGCATCGCAGTAATCAATCGAATCTTGATCTTTGATGGATCCGCCAGGCTGTGTAACTGCCACAATACCCGCATTTCCAGCAATTTCTACGCAATCTGGGAATGGGAAGAAGGCATCTGAAGCCATCACCGCACCGTTCAAATCAAATCCAAATTCTTTGGCTTTGTCAATCGCTTGCTTTAAGGCATCTACACGAGAAGTTTGGCCTACACCTGAAGCCAATAGCTGGCCATCATTCGCTAAAATAATGGTATTTGACTTCGTATGCTTACAGATCTTTAATGCGAAGGCCAAAGCGCGCATCTGCTCATCTGTAGGAATGCGTTTCGTCACCGTTTTAAAGTCTGCTACACCCTCCATCACTAAATCCTTGTCTTGCTCTAATACTCCATTTAAAAGGGTCTTGAACATCACTTTAGGAAAAGAAACTTGATTGCGCTTTAATAAAATACGATTTTTCTTCGTCTGCAAGATTTCCAAAGCCTCCTGAGTAAAGTCTGGCGCGATCAAAATTTCACAGAATAAAGGATTAATAGATTCCGCCGCCGCTTTGTCCACTGTATTGTTTGTTGCTAACACGCCACCGAACGCAGATATCGGATCACAAGATAGTGCTTTGTCATAGGCCTCTTTCACCGTTGAACCCGTCGCCACACCACAGGCATTCATGTGTTTGATTATAACGAAAGCTGTTTCGTTAAACTCATCCAAAAGCGAAAGACAAGCATCTACATCGACTAAGTTATTGTAAGACAATTCCTTACCGTGTAATTTATCAAAAAGTGATTCTAAATCTCCATAGAATGTACCCTGCTGATGCGGATTTTCTCCGTAGCGCA
>JBIILT010000291.1:0-2916 GCA_044338355.1 Aquirufa sp. | reverse complement strand
CCAGCAACTGTCGCTGTGAACGTGTAAGTACCACTAGGTCCTACCGTTATCGTAGCTCCCGTTAATGCCGCTGGTTGACCGTAGGTCGTACCCGCTGGCACCGTTTCATTTGTCGAAAGATTGCCCGTTTTAGGAACATTGGCAAAGGCGGTCGTCACATCATTTACAAGGGCAGGTACTGGATCCACCAAAATGTGAAGCGTTGCTTTCGTACAAACCACCGGACTGCCTCCGCAGGCTTCGTAAACGATGTCCACTGGACCGCTAAATCCTGGCGCTGAGGTAAAGGTATAGTTGCCTGAAGCGTTCATTGTAAAGGTCCCTTGTGCGCTGTTAGGTCCGCTAATGAGGTTGGCCGTTAACGAAGCTCCTGCACCGTTTAAGTCATTACTTAAGACGTTTCCTGTCACACTTGTTGATCCATCTGTGCTACCTCGCAGGATAGCAAAATCGTCTACCGCTCCCGTGCTCACTAACACACCCGCTGGTTCGATGGTGAAGTAGGCGGTGGCGCTTTGGCATTGTGATGGTACATTCGTATCGCAAACGCGGTACACTAAACTATCCACGCCTACGAAGTACGCAGATGGGGTATAGGTGATGGTTCCGTCGCTATTAACGACTGCCGTACCATGGCCCGGTGCTGTGGATATAACTAGCGAAGCTGCATCAATCGATTTGCCTAAATCGCCTGCTTTATCATTTGCGAGTATGGCTATTGCAGCAGAACCGGCTTGTTCTAGGATGGCAAAGTCATTATTGGCTGCCGGTTTGTCTACCGCTAGTGGGTCTAGAACCGTAATTTCTAAAGGAGTTTGCGGACAATTCGACGTTTGCGTAGGACCACAAACAGGAATATAATACACGTATTTTCCTGGGGTGGTCGACGTAAAGGTATACGTTCCAGTGGCTGCATTCATCACGAGTGTAGCCCCCGCTAAAGCAGCTGGCTGACCGTAAGTGGTGCCCGTAGGAACGGTATCGTTTGTCTTCACGTTACCTGTAACAGGTACGTTTACATTCGTTACATTGAAGTCCGATTTACCATAATTATCTACATCGCGGTAATCTGGAATACCGTCGCGATCTGAATCTAATAAGGTCGATCCGGTTCCTTTTTCAATCGCATCTGATTTACCATCGCCATCTGAATCTAGATCTAAATAATCCGGAGTGCCGTCAAGATCGGTGTCTACTGGAGTCGCCCCGTTTGGCCCTTTTTCAACGGCGTCAGTGATACCGTCACCGTCTGAATCTAGGTCGCGGTAATTAGGGACGCCATCGCCATCTCTATCCAATGCCCCTTCAACGCTATCTGGAATGCCATCGTTATCTGAATCAAGGTCGCGGTAATCTGGCACACCATCACCATCGGTATCGATAGGACTATTTCCATTCAAGCCTTTTTCGATTGCATCCGAAATACCATCGCCGTCGGAATCGGTGTCTAAATAGTCTGGCGTTAAATCGCCATCCGTATTTAATAAGGTACTACCTGTTCCTTTCTCAATGCTGTCCGGAATACCGTCGCCGTCCGAATCTAGGTCGCGGTAATTCGGAATACCATCGTTATCGGTATCCGTTGTTCCCTCGACGCTATCTGGAATACCATCACCATCCGAATCCAAGTCTTTGTAGTCTGGTGTTCCGTCTCCGTCTGTGTCTAAAATAGCCGTGCCCGTTCCTCTTTCAACGCTGTCTGGAATACCATCGCCATCCGAGTCTAGGTCGCGGTAATTCGGGATGCCATCGCCATCCGTGTCTACTGTTCCCTCTAGGCTATCTGGTATGCCATCGCCGTCACTATCGAGATCGTATGGATCTGGAAGGGTGGTGCCGTCGGTGTTTGGCGGAGTTAAACCCCCATTCGTCGAACTAGGAACTCCATTCGCATCTACTGTTCCATCAACCTTGCCATCTCCATCCACATCGGTTCCATTGGATTCCCTTACGTCACTGATTCCGTCGTTGTCGGAGTCTGGGTCCAAACGATTTGGAATACCATCGCTATCCGTATCGCAATCTGGTGCAGTAGGAGAGCAAACGCCTGCCTCGACTGTATCTATTAGACCATCGTTATCGTCATCTGCGTCATCAACATCGTAAACGCCATCACCGTCTGTATCTACTGGACAACCATTTAAATTTACCAAACCTACTAATAGCGGACATTGATCTGCTATGTCTAGGACGCCATCACCATCAGAATCTAGGTCTAAATAGTTAGGTGTTCCATCGCCGTCAAAATCCGTTTCTCCTTCCGAGCGATCTGACTTGTTATCCCCATCTGAGTCTAAATCTTTGTAATTAGGGGTACCGTCATTATCCGTGTCAGTCGGCGTACATGGTGCCGTTCCGGTACATCCTGCATCTTCAGTAGCATCTAAAATACCATCATTATCCGAATCTGTATCGCGGTAATCTGGGGTACCATCTCCATCTGTGTCTACTGTACCTTCGACTGCATCTGGGATGCCATCGTTATCACTGTCTACTTCTTTGTAATCTGGGATTCCGTCGCTATCTGTATCGAGTGGATTATTACCATCAATTCCGCGCTCTACCGCATCTAAGATTCCATCATTATCACTATCTGTATCTAGGTAATTAGGTAAGGTCGTCCCATCCGTATCATCCGGCGTAGCACCACTTGCTCCTTTCTCTACGCTGTCTGGAATTCCATCACCGTCTGAATCTAAGTCTTTGTGATTGGGAATACCATCTCCATCCGTGTCTGTAGGAGTACACGTCGTTCCTGAGCACGCAGCATCTTCCACACTATCCGGAATACCGTCGCCGTCCGTATCTGCCGGTAAAGTCGCTGTACCTTTTTCGATACTATCCGGAATACCGTCGCCGTCTGAATCTAAATCTTTATAATTAGGCGTTCCATCGCCATCGGTATCTAAGTTACCT
>JBIILT010000027.1:0-10861 GCA_044338355.1 Aquirufa sp. | reverse complement strand
ACATCGTAATTTTGTTATCCCCTTTCGTGAAGTTCATCAAACACTCTTTGATTTGTTCCTTCGTCGTACCAGGAGCAATGCCAAAGAACGTATACGGGAAATCCCCTCCATGGTTATTTAATTGCGGCGGGAAATAATAGGCCTCTGGCTTCCCTAATTGGCCTATTTTAGCGGCGTGCTCATCATTGTGATGAATGTGATGAGGCAATGGCCCCATGTTATCAAAAAACTTCGAATACATCGGCCACGATTTGTATTCATTCCAAAGACGATCACCGATCACTTCGCCTTTCAATTCTTCTATGACATCGATCAACAGAATCTGCTCTTCTTTCCCCCCTTCGGAATAAACAACGGCACTTAAGCCTTCGTTTTCACCAGTCAATGGACCATTTTTAGCCGGGGTCGTAGAAGATAACCAGCGCTCATCAATTCCACCTCGAACACCACCGAGCACATAATAATCATCTGGATGTAATTTTATTCTTCTGCCAGGTACGCAAAAAGACCTGGGAACCCAAGTGGGCGCTAAACGTAAAATACCTTTTCCTTGCGCAAGCGCTTTAGCTGCATTATTGCTCATTTGTCATGGTGTTAAATGTTGTAAAAAATCTATATCCTCTTTTGACTTAGGTAAATTAGTTGCTAAAATAGTCAGCGTCAACGTTATCTCTTTTTTCTCCCCTGGGGCCAGCATTGTTAATGTATTTGATTCTCGCGCGGTTTTTTGGCCAATGGGCGGGTTCGTGCCAGGTTCAATTCCTGTGACATACTCGTGTTCTGCAAAATGGTGCCAATTCGTCAAACAAGGTAATTCACGTTTATCAAATGTGATGCGCAGGCCTAGATCTCTTTCTTTGTTCCAAAGTCCACAATGAACTTTATGCTCGGCATTAGCCTCGGGATCAATGTAAATAACAGACTCTCCACTTCCTTGATGAATTTCGAGTGGCGGCGGGCACTTCTTGATGTCCTTTACGCCTAGTAGTTGAGGATCTGAAGCGACGCGGTGCGTCCCCTTCCAGATAATATCCGTGCCTTCATCTACCAATGGCCAACCAAAATTAAAATGATACAAAAGCATCAGCGGCGCAGCGGTATTTCCCTCGTTAATTACCTCGTCATGGATTTGTAAAGCCGCTTCGCCCAATCTACCTGAAATGGTACGTTTAAGCGTGAGACAGGGCCCAAAAATTTTATGTTGGCGGATAATACCCGTAATCGACATATCCAGCGAGCCACTTCGCAAATCGGGTTGAACGATGGATACAATTTCAGCCGGTAAATTTCCTATAAAACCATGAACTCCTCGGTCCCCCGTTTCGTCAGCCTCGGGCCCGCCCACATGATCAAGTCCACACGTAGCCAGCAGGCCACCTCCAAAAGTTCGTAGCCAATCAATCCCATGATTCGACATAGGCTGAGGGGCCGAGATACCCACTGGACTGATCCAAGCCAGGCTATGTTGGTTATAAAACGCATCGGCAATGTCCATGGCACGATCAATGACCACCTTATAACGGAAACCCGTACCAGTATCAATCCAAGCAATTCGAACACCCCGACCCGCCCCATTATCTAAAACGGACGTTTCGATGCCTCCTAATTGTCTGTGATTCGCTATTTTACCGGTCCAAAGTGACATATATGACGCGCTTACTTCTTTTTAAATAGAGCATTACTCTCACTTCCAGCCGCCATTAAATAGGCCATTAAGTCCTTTAATTCGTCTGCATTTAGACTATTTATTAAACCAGGTAGCATACTCGAAACGGGAGAGTATTTCATTGAAATGACATTTTTCTTCAAAATCTTCTCCACCTGATCCGGCGCATAAGGATTTTGAGAAACGTAATAGGCCATTTTATCCTGATTGGTTAATCGTCCTATCACTGAAGTTCCATTGCGCAGCATAAACTGTGTCGCAGCATATTGATCAGAAACGGTTTTGTTAGGATTGATGATGGCCTCTAACATATCTTTTTTCGAGAATCGAGTTCCTAAATTAGTTAGATCTGGCCCTACGTTTCCGCCGCCTTCGCTTCCAATAGCATGGCAACGAATACAGGTGGTCGCAGCATACATCGATTTTCCGTTTTTGAAATCACGGTCTGTTAATGGGGCGTCAAATAATGCTACCGCATCCTCTAATTTCCATTGCTTTCCAGGGCCTTTCGGGTAATTGATATCCATAACATCATTCCCACTCGCAGATAACATTTCTGCACCGCCTAATTTGTCGTAATAAGCACGCTTACTTTCAGCGACATTCTTCAAGGCTAATTTTCGTGCCCGATCAATGAATCCTACATAACTGCGTCCGCCAGAAAATTGGAATGAATTTTTAAACCACTTGAAATAACGTTCGTGCAATTCGGGAGTCCAATTATTTTTAGCCGCGGATAACATGGTCGCCATGTAGGTTTGTTGGGCTGGCGGAATTTTCTCTAACATCTTCGCAATATCCGTTCCGTATTGCGGATTACGCATAATTAAATCTGCGGAAGATGTTGCCGATTCCACCCGGTATGCCGTTGCACTAGCTGTGTCCTTCGTCTCCATTAATTTTAAGGTCCGCTCGATTACTTTAGGTGCCTCTAATGGAATGAGTAAGCGACTTAACGCTCGGTCCATATTCATGCGGTTTGAGGGATATTTGGCATCAAACTTCGCAATGATTTTAGAGGCCATCGATGCATCAGGCATTCCTAGTCGCAACATCGCTAATTCGTAGGCGCGCAACACATCTAGCGTTTGAGATTCCGTCAATGCTTTGTTATCAATGGCTAATAAAGCGGCGTAAATCCCTGATTTAAACTCGGGCTTGCTTTGACGAATCAGGCCGATAAGTGCCTGAGTTGCGGCAATCGGATCTTTTTCTGATAGGGCTTTATCTTTCCACTCGGCAACAGGCTGGTGCTCTAAGGCCATACGAGCCGCATACCGAATAAAACGGTCGGGGTGTTTTAAATGTGGCCAGGCCATGGCTACAGCAGCAGGATTAGGACCTTGATGGAATTGCTCGATTTTGCGGCGTAATTCATTTAACGGATTAGGCGTACCCACAATTGTTTTAGCGGAAGTTTCCTCTGGCCCCACGTAGGTTATGCGATATAAATCTGATTCAAGGCGACGACCACCTGTTAAGAAATACAAGTTGCCGTCTGGGCCAATCACCCCGTCTGTTAATGGCAATGGAATACCCGAAAATAACTCTTCCCGATCCGCCAAAAACGTAGATCCCGAAGGCTTTAATTTAATGATGTGACCGATGCCAAATGTCCAGTCGAAAGCCAATAGGGATTTCTTGTATTTAGCGGGGAATTTAGCATCCCGTAAAGACAATAAACTGGTAGGCGATCCTTGACCAATATTTAACACAGGAGGCAGGTTGTCTGGGTAGGTAGTGGACCATTTACTATTACCCGTTCTCCAGCCATACTCACTACCACTTGTTACATGGCAAATACGCGTAGGGCGATACCAAGGTAAACCAAAATCCCACTCCATATCGGCATCATAAACGAATAAATCCCCTGTTTCATTAAAGGCAATATCAAATGCATTCCGATATCCCGCACTGATTAATTCCCACTTCTTTCCTTCTGGATCAATGTTTGCAATCCAACCACCTGGGGCATAACGATCATTTGCGTGTCCGCGTGGATCTTTGATCAAAGGGAAAATATTGTCTTCTTGCCAATTTTTAGGCAAGCGATAGGCATCCATTGGAGGGACATCGGTGTGATTTCCGGAGATTAAATAAATCGATTTTTTATCAGGGGATAGAATAATACTGTGCGGACCGTGCTCGCCTTCGCCTACAAATTCTTTCATCAAAGTGATTTTGTCAAATTGATCATCCCCATCTAAATCTTGCACGCGATACAAACCACTACCTCTAGGAGTAAAGCTAGAACCAGGGCCACGAACCGCCCCCGGTTTAGTTGCGCGCGCATTAACCATCACATACAAACTGTTGAATGCGTAAAGCATACCGTGCGCGTTTCCGATACCTAAAGTATCAGCGCCTTTACCAAATTTTAATTTCTCAATTTGTGGTTTCACACTTGCTGCTCCTGCCGCAGGAATCGTTAATCGATATAAACCGCCATATTGATCGGAGCAAATCATTCTGCCCTTATCATCAAATGTCATAGATACCCAAGATCCGATATTTTCGTCTGATGGGCTAAGTAAATGTTCGAGTTTAAACCCCGGCTGTAAACGGATTTTATCCAATTTTGGATTAGTTCCCTCTACGCGAGCAGGCTCAATTTTAAACAAGCGGTTAAAGCCCAAACTCCCCAGGCTAAGTAACACGACACTGGCGATTAAATACTTACGGATAGCGTTCATTGTTATTTTAAATTTTTGATACGAATATTTTTAAACTCTACTTTCATGGGTGGCCCTACGTGTACTTGCACACCTAGCCAGCCAGAGGTTTTACCATTTACTTGATCTAAATCTGTCACGTCACTCATCAAAATACCGTTCACAAAATGTTGCAGACGCTTGCCTTTGATAACTAAGTGAACTTCGTTCCAATCTTCTGATTTAATACTAGTTTTCAACGAATCTTTATTGCCCAAAGAGCCGGTAACCATGCGGGGTAACCAAGCGTTATTTTGCGAAAATGCCCGCAAATTTGTCTTCATCGCCGGGTCTGTTTGTTCATTCACGGAGACAATTTCGCCTCGATAAGCTAAGGTTGTTCGACCCCTTTCTTCATAGTTTTGGCCCGTATACCTGATTTCCCCATCGATATCAGCTTGATATCCTTTTAGCGCAAATGGCAAATCCGGGAGCAATTCCTCCGAACGATAATTAATGCCTGTATTACCTCCTTTTGAAATTTTAAACTCGGCTTTTAGCTCAAAGTCAGCCGGTTGGGAATCCCGATAAATTAAAAATGTATTCCGTTTTAGAATGGTTTGAGGTGTGATTTCACCTATGATACTCCCATTTTCCGCCCGCCAGTAGGCAGGGTCTCCTTCCCATCCCTGCAAGGATGTTCCATTAAAAATGGATTTAAACCCCTTCTCTAGCTGTTTGTTCTGGCCAAAGCTGGGAGCTTGAATAGCCAGCAAAGACACAAACAGCCATATGAATTTATGACGATTAGTTTTCATTTTGAATAGGTTTAGAATTTTAAATTAGTTTAAAAAGTTTGAAAAATGGTTTATCGGCTTGATTTTTTTTGTTATAATTATACCACATATGAAAAACAGAGCAGCACTTTTAGTACTATTTTTGCTTGCGCAATTATCGCTAACTGCGCAAGATTTTTTTGCAGGCGCGGCCATAAGAACCATTAATCCTGAAAAGGATTCATTATACCTAGCAGGAGGTAAACCCAATCGACCATTTATTGACGTACATGATAACCTGTATGTCAAAGCTTTAGTGGTAAGCAATAGCACTACGAATATCACGATACTTACCTTCGATTGCATCGGATTATTGTATCCTCAATTACAAGAAATCCGCTCTAGAATTAAATCCGAATTTTCTCTAATTGATCCTGAGCACATTGTCATGTCTTCAACACACACCCATTCTGGTCCGGATGTTGTGGGTATTTGGGGGAAAGATTTAGCGCATTCGGGGGTTAATGACAAACATATGCAGCTTATTGTGGACAGGGCCGCCGAAGCCATTAAAGAAGCTGCTCAGGCCAGAAAACCAGTGAAGATATCTTATGGAAATGGATCTTTCGGAGAGGATTGGGTAAAGAATATTTCAGAGCCAGGGGAGCTGGACCGGTCAGTAAGTGTCATTAAATTCAGCGATCAAAATGGAAAGAATATTGCTACGCTGACTAATTTTGCCTGTCATCCTACGATTATGGATGACACCAGCACGGCCGCAAGTTCGGATTATGTTTGGGGATATTATACGTATTTAGATGCAGCACAAGGTGGGGTGAATATGTTCCTGCAAGGTGCAATAGGGGGATGGGTTCAACCAGAAGGCGTTCCTCATACTTACGATCAAGCAAAGTATTATGGAACTACGCTAGGGAAATATGTTTTTGAATTGCCAAAAGGCAAGAACACGAGTAAAAACTTAAGCTTTGCTTCGACTAAAGTGGACTTTCCATTAGCGAATCCAGGTTTTCAAATGTTGTCCAAATCCGGGATCATTAAACGAAACTTCGGAAAAACGGTCAGCTCTGAGATTGCTGTTTTTAGTATCGGAGAGGCTTATTTTGCAACTCATCCAGGAGAAACCAGTCCAGCATTAGGCCTTGCGACGAAGAAATTAATGAATAATAAGGGCCCAAAATTCGTGTTAGGCTTATCTCAGGATGCCTTAGGCTATATCGTTAAACCAAGCTTTTTTGACTCCAGTAAGAATATTCCTCATAGTAAATATTTGACGGGGATGAGTATAGGGCCGGAGACGATGGGAATCATTTTTGCTAATTTAAAAACGCTTATAAAATAAACTAAGGCGCAAGCGATCTAAATACAAAAATGCGCATTAAAAACATTTTTTCTTCTTCCAACCAATGAATATGATCTCCATACTACTTATAGAAGACGAGCCTGATGTGGTAGATTTCGTCAAAAAGGGCTTGGGGGAAGAATCTTTCGAGGTGTCAGTTGCACTAAATGGAGTGGATGGCCTTGAAATGGCCATCAACAACCCCTATGATATCGTCTTGTTAGACATAATGATTCCTGAAAAAAACGGGATAGAGGTTTGTAAGGAAATAAGAGGGCGAGGAATTCAAACACCAATACTTTTTTTAACGGCATTAAATACGCCAGATAATATAGCCTTAGGGCTAAATTCAGGGGCGGACGACTACCTGGTTAAGCCTTTTAAGTTCAACGAACTGATAGCACGCATAAACGCTATTTTAAGAAGAATTAATTTGGAAAAAATGGGCGGCCAAAAGCCCAAAGCAAAATATTTTATATCCAATTTAGTCCTGGATGATGACGCAAAAAAGGTTACCCGCAACGGCAAAGAAATCGCACTTACTGCTACAGAATATCGATTATTATTTACTCTTTTAAAAAACAAGGGGAAAGTATTGTCCAGAATGGATCTGTTAGAAAATGCATGGGATATTAATTTCAATCTAGGAACGAATGTAGTAGATGTGTACATAAACTACCTTCGAAAAAAAATAGATGCCGAATTTGAACCAAAATTAATACATACAGCAGTAGGCATGGGCTATATACTTAAAGAAGCATGAGTAGTATTCGCAAAATCACCATTCTGTTAATCATTTCAATAAGCCTGATTTTGTTTTTTTTGGGATCAAGCGTTTATTATTATTTATCAAATTACTCCTACGCGGATTTTTATAAGCGACTGGAGGTAAGCGTAAGTGTAGCAGAAAAGCGCCATTTTGAACCCAATCAGAGATATGCTCAAGTATTAAAAAATATTAGGGAAGAACACTTAGAATTACTTAGCGAAGAAAAAGAATATATACTGTATTGCCCCTCCGTAACCGCAATTAAACAAATAGCAGAGGTGAATTCGCTTCCGATCAATCTCCTTAATTCAGTTTACGCTCAGCAATTTGCTAATTTTCAAAAAGGGGATATTTTTTATTACGGAAAAAAAAGGGAAGCTCCGAAAGGTTTTTATTTTGTTATCGTTTCGGCAAAAAACTACTACAATACCCACCATTTAATTTTACTGAAAAAAGTATTATTTATTGGCGGGTTTATTTCAATTCTTCTGATCATCTACCTTACCTATTTATTTTCAAAGAGATTCTTTGACCCGATAGATAAAATAATTACTAAAGTAAATAGTATAAGCACAGACAATATACATCTACGACTAGATGAGATTAAAAATACAGACGAAATTAAACGACTTAGCACCACGTTTAATAATCTTTTGAATCGGATAGAAATAGCTTTTGAAACGAACAAAAACTTTATTAGTAATGCTTCTCACGAATTTGGCACACCACTTACGGCTATTATTGGCGAGGCAGATGTGGCTTTATTGAAAGATAGAACTCCAGAAGAATATAAGGAGGCCTTGCAAAAAATACTTAAGCAATCAGAAAGGCTCAATAAAATAAGCCAATCCTTGCTTTTTTTAGCACAAATTGGGTACAAAGAGAATAAATTCAATTATGTTATTTTAAGAACTGACGAGCTAATATTGCAAGCCAATGAAATAATGAATCAACTAATTCCTAAAAATAATATAAAAATAGACTTTGAGTTATTACCTGAAAATCCTAAAAAATTAAAAGTAATGGGTAATAAAGATTTACTCATGTTAGCCATTACAAACATTATGACAAATGCGTGTAAATATTCGAGCAATAAACCGGTTATTGTAAGTTTGGCTTCTACAAATAATGAAATAGTCATGATAATTAAAGACCAAGGAATTGGCATTCCAGAGTCGGAATTACCATTTATATTTGATCCTTTCTTTAGGGCAAGCAACACTGCCGCATACGATGGCTATGGGATCGGTTTACCCCTAACTCAAAACATTATCAAAATTCACAAAGGCGAACTTTCTATCAAATCTGTTCTAAATAAAGGAGTTACTGTTCAAATAAAATTACCTATAGCGGCATTCTAAGCCGCTAAAATTTCTGTCCCTATTCAAGCCAGCTAGACCACTATCTACGACTACAATTTTGCTAGTCGCATAGCTCTATTGTGTCTAGGCTAAAAATCTAATCAAATTCTAATCTTAATCTTAATTGGCTCTAATAGCGTCAGCCTATACTTGTCGTATTATTTATCAATCGCGCAAGGCATGGACAAGAAAATACTAATTCCTATCGACTTTAGAATAGAGTCTTTAAATACGCTAAAACATGCGCTCGAAGAGCGAAAGCAGGAAAAATCAACGGTCATCTTAATGTATTCAGAGCATATCAGCGATTCGATAACGGAACTATTGTTTTATGATCCTGCTAAAAAAATTAAATCATTAGCTAGTGCAGATTTCAACGATGCGACAGCGATACTAATTAATACATACGAATCTAGTCTTCATACCCTTAAAATCGAGCTGTTTAATGGCATAAATAAAAATGCCTTTTTAAATTTTTATGAAGCACACGGAATAGACCTTATTTATTTACCCAAAGATTATTGCTTGAAGCCTCATAAAAACGGTTTTGATCCAATCCCGCTAATAAAAAAATCGATGGTGGAATATAAAGAAGTAGCCTGGGCAAGCGACCGCCCTACCATGAACAAAGATGAATTAACCCAATTATTTAAATAAACGAACATGAGCGAATCTAAATTTCCAACAACCCCCTTAGGGCGAATAAAATTATTTTTTACCTTTTTTGATTCTCGCTGGGAGGATTTAACCAAGGAAAATTGGTTAAATGTCGCCTATAAAGATTTGAGTGCCGGTTTAATCGTTGCCATGACAGCCATTCCGATGGCAATGGGTTTTGCGATGGCCATGGGAATGCGGCCAGAACATGGCATTATAGCAGGGGCTTTGGCGTGTGTAGTGGGCAGAACTTTTGGTGGTTCGAAATATCAGGTTTATGGACCTACTGCTGCATTTATTCCGGTTATTGCTGCTTTAATAGCCAAGTATAGTGATCCAGCAAACGGTGGAACTTTTGAACAAGCGCATGGTTTCCTTGTTTTGGTATCCATTATTTCCGGAATTATTCTAATAATAATGGGTATCTATGGTGTGGGTAAATACGCAAAACTTGTTCCCAATTCAATTATTGTTGGATTTACGGTGGGTATTGCCGTGGCTATTGCTGCTACAAATTTCAAGGACATTTTGGGACTAGATAGCTTTAAAACATTACTTGGCGATAGTTCTAAAAGTTTAAGTGAGCGAATTAATTTTATGTCGGAGCACCTTCATTTAATTAATGGATGGTCAATATTACTGGGGCTAATAACGTTTATTTTAGCAAAATATCTATTAAAAATATCTATTTATATCCCTGGACCAGTAATTGCTATGGGTACAGCTACCTTATTGGCAGCCACCTTATTAGCCGATAAAAATATCATATTAGTTCGTGATTTATACGGATCTATTCCAAACAATTTCTTCAAATTACAATTACCATTTTTACCTGCTATGAATGGAAGTGTACTGCTTGACATTGCCTATTTTGTGGTAGGTATTGTATTTGTATCGGGCGTAGAAAGTGTTTTATGTTCTTCAATGGCTGACCGATTAGCTAAAAATGATAGAACTCCATTTAACCCAGACAAAGAATTTTTTGGTCAAGGGTTAGTTCAAATCATTACACCCTTGGTACAAGGCTTTCCGTGTACAGGCGCTTTAGCACGAACAGCTACAAGTATAAAAGCCGGCGCCACAACTCCTATGGCAGGGTATTTTAAAGCGGTCCTAAAACTTACTATGGCATTTTATTTGGCTCAATATTTAGAGTTAATTCCGATGGCTTGTATTGGCGGTATTTTGGTTTGGGTAGCTAGCAATATGATCAAGCCGTCTGAAATTAAAGAAATCAAACATGCTGGGAAATTTGAATTTTCAATGATGATTTATACCGCAGTAATGGTACCAATGACGGACTTTTTAACTGGAGTACTTTCTGCATTGGTTATTTATTTTGTGTTGAAATTTGTTTTCAAAAAAAAGGAAGAACAGAAAATTAGCCATTAAAAATTACTTCGCATAAAGTATAACGGGAATTAATTTTAAGGGCTGGATAAAAGGCAAGCAAGCCGATCATTTTCGATCGGCTTTTTTGTTTTTAAGTTTTTATTAACAAAACAGAAAAAATAATATCTTTATGCAGGTATCATATTGATACCAAAAAACCATAAACTAAATGAACATGAAAAAAATTCTTTTACTCATTGCCGTATTATGTACGGTACATGTGGCAAAT
>JBIILT010000237.1:0-2931 GCA_044338355.1 Aquirufa sp. | reverse complement strand
AACACATCAAAAAAATGTAAAGTCCATTCAACTAGCTTTAAATGACTTTTCAATTTCAAAAGACATTTTATACAGTCATATTGAAGCACAAAATGGCGAGTCTAAAAAAGGTTTAGACGATCTACATAATTCGATCATTAAGAATGGGAATATAGATACATTGGTTAAAGCCTATGAATTATACGCAATCAATTTTCCTCAGAACAGATTGAAGAAACAGACATCCTCAGCTCAAGTGATCAGCCAGACTCAAAAAATAAATACCCAGGAAGCTTTATCTTTGCTTGATTTAATGAAGAAAAAGCAGAAAAATCTTATCTATTAATTAGTCAAACCATGAACATAGCACCTTATCAATTTCCCAATCAAACATCTTTTTACAAAGGAAAAGTACGTGATGTTTATGGAATAGGAGACCAATTATTAATGATCACATCAGATCGCATCTCTGCATTTGATGTTGTATTACCTAAATTAATCCCCTTTAAAGGTCAAGTATTAAATCAAATTGCTAGTTATTTTCTTCAAAATACAGCTGATATCGTTCCCAATTGGCTATTGGCCACACCAGACCCTAATGCTGCATTTGGTTTAAAATGTGAACCATTTGCTATAGAAATGGTTATCAGAGGGTATTTAGTGGGTCATCTTTGGAGGGAGTATAAGGCGGGTAAACGAGAAGTGTGTGGTGTGAAATTACAGGATGGTCTGATAGAAAATCAACAATTACCTACGCCAATTATTACTCCAACGACTAAAGCTAGTGAAGGACATGATGAGGATATCTCTGTAGAAGCTATTATCCAACAAGGTATCGTTTCAAAAGAACATATGGAAGAATTATGTTCTATTACGCAGCGTTTATTTCAAAGAGGTCAAGAAATGGCGGCTGAAAAGGGATTGATTTTAGTGGATACTAAATATGAATTTGGCTTATACGAAGCAAGAATTATGTTAATGGATGAAATTCATACTCCGGATTCATCTCGTTATTTTTATAAAGAGCCCTATGCGGAATTACTGGCAAAGGGCTTAGCCCAAAAGCAATTATCTAAGGAGTTCGTGAGAGAATGGCTTATTGCAAATGGCTTTCAAGGAAAAGAGGGACAAAGTATACCCAGCATAACAGATGAGTTTGTAAAGCAAATTTCAGAACGTTATATTTTACTTTATGAAGAAATAACAGGTTTGAAATTTCAAAAGGAACCCCAAGAAGATTTAAGTAATCGTATATACAATAACACAATCCAGTTTTTAAAAAATGTCTAACGTAAATTCATTTCAACTCGAACAAAACGAAAGTTATGCCGTAATTGATTGGAAAGCTGAACAATTAGCGGCCGCAAATGCAGAAGAATTAGAAAATGCTATTCGTCTTTTGTTTAAAAAAGACTATGCTAATATAATTTTAAATCTCACTAAGACGGCTGATTTAGATGGATATGGCGTTTCTGCTATACGCAAAGGGACTAAAATTTGTACGAATGAAGGAGGATTGTTTGTCGTAGTTACTAAAAATGAACCTATAGCGGAAAGATTAGATGCGGCTAAAATAGAGAATCTAACCTTACTTAACACCGTTCAGGAAGGAGTGGATGCCATCTATCTAAATGACCTTGAAAATGAATTTCAAGATGAGGATGATACCGAAGGAGAGAGCGAATTTGGGGAATCATATGGTGAGGATTACGACTAAAATTGCACTTTATTAAGATTTTTTGTTTCGCATTTCTGATAATTTCAATTCAGAAGAATATTTTGCTATTAGATCGATTTGCCAAATTTATTTTTAATTAAATTTGAAATTAGGTATATTATCTATCTTAAATAACTTCGTTTGCATTTCAGGTTTTTTGAGATTTGTTATTATTAATATTAGAATATTTATAGTTTCCTATGAAAGATCCGAATGAAGTAGGTTTATACAGAAAAGAATTTGAACATGATGCATGTGGCATTGGGTTTATTGCTAGTTTAAAAGGCATTAAGTCACATCGTATTGTTACTGATTCGATTAAGATGTTAATCCGTATGGATCACAGGGGAGCATGTGGCTGTGATCCTAATTCTGGTGATGGCGCAGGTGTCCTAGTTCAATTGCCTCATGAATTCTTTTTAGAAGAAACAGGATCATTAGGTTTTTCTCTCCCATCCTTAGGTAATTATGGAGTAGGAATGGTCTTTTTTCCTAACGATGATACATTAATTAAGGAATGTAAGGAAGTTATTGAGAGAAAATCGAAGAAACTAGGTCTACGTGTTTTAGGATATAGAATAGTTCCAGTTGATAATTCTGAAATCACTGGAGCTGATTCAGGCAATGCTGAACCATCGATTCAACAATTGTTCATTGAAAGACCTGCTGATTGTTCTACTGAAATTGATTTCGAAAGAAAGCTTTATGTTTTTAGGCAATATGTTTCTAAGTTATTAAATGAAACGATTACCGGATTAAATAATAAATTCTATTTTGCCTCTTTGTCTTGTCGTACCATTATCTATAAAGGTATGTTGACAACCATGCAGGTTCCAGGTTATTTTTTAGATTTATTTCAAGAGAATTTTACTTCGGCTTTGGCCATCGTACACTCTCGTTTCTCCACGAACACTTTTCCAGAGTGGAAACTCGCGCAACCCTTTCGCTTCATTGCACATAATGGAGAAATTAATACTGTAAAAGGTAATTCATCCTGGATGCAAGCTCAATCCGCTTTGTTTTCAAGTAAATACTTTACGCAAGAAGAATTAGATATGATTCTTCCTGTATGTAGTTTAGGACAATCAGATTCTGCGATTTTAGATAACGCAATTGAATTATTATATCTAACAGGTCGTTCTTTGCCACATGTCATGATGATGTTAATACCAGAAGCGTGGGATGGTAATGAGAGCATGAAGAAATACAAGAAGGATTTCTACGAATACCATGCG
>JBIILT010000026.1:0-11079 GCA_044338355.1 Aquirufa sp. | reverse complement strand
CTTAATCTGTGCCATTTTTGCGTCAATATCCGGATTCACCGCATAATGATCGATAAAGTTTTGACCTCTAGCCTCTAAATACACGGTCTGCCAAATCCCTCGAGCATTCCCATACCCTTGCTTTCCATACAAGGTAAACATCCGACGTTTGTCATCCGCTCTGATGGCAATATGATGCGTAGAACCAGGCTTTACACCTGCTAATTCCGCATCGAAAGGTGTGTATCCGCCTTGATGGCTCCCTATTTTAACCCCATCTAAATAGATTGAAGTCTCCCAATCTGAGGCACCAATATTTAGAAATATACGCTTCCCCGTCCAAGTCGTCGGGATTTTAATTTCCTTATGGTACCAAGCGACATCCGCCTCGTCTTTCACTTCTGAAAGAGGCGATCCCCAAGGGAAGGGCACTAAAATTTTCTTTGTATAGCGAGTAGGAGCCGTTAATGAGGAATCAAAGGTGAAGTCCCAATAGCCATTCAAATTCACCCATTGGATCCTTTCTAGGTCTGGACGTGGATGTTCTGGAAGGGGTTGAGACTTTTGCGAGAACGCACAAAAAGATAGTCCCGCTAGCAGGAGAAAGTATATTTTTTTCATAGGTTTAGATTTCAACATCAAAATGCTGCGGTCACAAATTTGGCAAAAAATCCGGGATATTTATCAAATAAGCGTAATTTTACAAGATGAGTGAATTAGCAGAATTAAAGAAAAAGATCCCTACCCAGATAGCGGTGTTAGGCGGAGGTAGCTGGGCGACAGCTTTAGTCAAAATTCTTTCTGAAAATAATGTAAAAATCAAGTGGTGGATCCGCCGTAAATCGGACGTTGAATTCATCCGCAAATACAACCACAATCCGAGCTATTTGACTGATGTGGCCATCAACCCGCGTAGAGTTAAGACCTACAGCAAGATGGTCGATGCGCTTGCCGGCGTAGAATACATCATTTTAGCAGTTCCGGCGGCATTCATTCCGAGTACCTTAAAGGACCTAAATAAAAAACATTTCGAAGGTAAAAAAGTCGTTTCTGCCATCAAGGGCATGATTCCAGAGGAAAATCTCTTAGTAACAGATTGGATGGAACGGGCCTTCAATTTGCCTTTAGGCCAAACCTGTGTCATCGCTGGACCTTGCCACGCGGAAGAGGTGGCGCTAGAAAAGCAATCCTATTTAACCATCGCTTCCCCTGATTTAAACTTAGCCCAATCCTTTTCAAATCTATTGAATGGTCGCTTCTTGCAGGCGCATGCAATCCAGGATTTGTATGGAGTGGAATACTGCGCCGTTATAAAGAATATCGTGGCAATGGCTTGTGGTATTACGCGCGGATTAGGTTTTGGGGATAACTTCCAGGCAGTACTTGTGAGTAATGCGATGCAGGAAATTAAGATCTTCCTTGATGTGGTGTATCCGGAGAAAAACCGGGATTTGAATAGCTCAGGCTACCTGGGAGATTTGTTGGTGACCGCTTATTCGCAGTTTTCTAGAAATAGAACTTTTGGAAATATGATCGGTCGCGGGTATTCCGTGAAGTCTGCGCAAATCGAAATGAATATGATTGCGGAGGGTTATTACGCCGTTCGAAGTATTTACAGTATCTCGCGTCAGCACAACATCAAATTGCCTATTATCGAAGCGGTCTATAACATCGTGTACGAAAAGGCGAATCCGATGGTAGAGATGAATAAGCTAAAAGGCTTCTTAAAGTAAGAACGAGCGGATTAATTCAGCCGTTTTTGCCAAAGATTCCGCCGACGGCTTCATCTTCTCCTGAGAGAAATTAATGTCTAACATCCGGTTCATCGGTACTAAATGCACGTGCGCATGTGGCACCTCTAAACCAATCACCGCTACACCTACTCGCTTGCAAGGAATCGCTTTTTTGATCGCGGGAGCAATCGTTTGAGCAAATTTCATTAAGTCCCCAAGTAATTCAGGTTCTAAATCAAAGATATAGTCGATCTCCTGTTTCGGGATCACGAGCACGTGACCTTCCACTAAGGGCATCACATCTAAGAAAGCCAGAAAACGATCATCTTCCTTGATCAAATGACAAGGAATTTCTTTGTTGACAATTTTGGTAAATATCGTGCTCATCCTAATCGATACGTTTCAAATTACATTTTGTGATCGGCTTAATGATCATCGGTACCTTCTCTAGTTTTACCGCATCAGAATCCAAGCCAAAGTACTTGTCCTCCGAGTGTGTAAACTGCTTCACAAAGAAATAGGCCTTCATCACCATTCGATCTAATAAAGGCAATTCGTTATCAAAAGATAGGAATTTCTCCAAAACGACGAAGCGGAAATCCCCGATCACGTTTTGCTCGTTCAAGGACTTATAACGGGAGGTAATATCCACTTCTCCACGAGAAACCATCTCTTCTACTACCTTACGGAAATACAAGTTAATGCGTTGCTCCACTTTAAAGCCTAACTTAAAGTTTACCTTAATGATGTCATCCCGTTCGATTACAGTCACTTTATAATCCATTGTATAGGGATCATCTAAGGTATCTACGTGGACAAACCAATAGATATCGGCACGCTTCGGACGTCTTTGGAAGATGGAATAAATAATCTTCGATTCAATATCCGTTACACGACCTGCATTCGACATAAAGACTAAGTGTGTCGCATATTTAGGGATCGTCTCATCTTTACTCAATTCTTTTAGCGGCTCGATATAATCCGATAATTTCTCGTATTCCGTTAATTTCTTTTTGATAGCTGTCGCTCTGAACCAGATCAACATGATCAAAATAATGACGCCTGCAATGATTAATGAAACATAACCACCGTGCCAGAACTTCTGCAAGTTTGCCACTAAGAAGGATCCTTCTAAAGTAACGTAAACGGCTAAGAATAAGAGGATCCACCACATATCCACCTTCTTAATATGCAGGTAATAAGCCATTAAAGAGGTCGTCATTAACATGGTCATCGTGATGGCAAGTCCGTAAGCGGCTTCCATGTTAGCTGATTCCTTGAACCAAAGAACAACTCCTACACAACCCATCCACAACAAAATATTAATGGAAGGAACGTATAATTGACCTTTTTGGTCAGATGGATAAACTAATCGAACACGAGGCCAAAGGTTCAAACGAATCGCCTCCGATATTAAGGTAAAAGATCCTGAAATCAAGGCTTGAGAAGCAATGACAGCCGCCGCTGTCGCGATCATAATACCCGTAAACAAGAATTCACGCGGCAATAATTCGAAGATAGGTTTACGCGCACCTAGTAATGCACCTTCATGTGCTAACAACCAAGCTCCCTGACCAAAATATTGCAAAACCAACGCAATCTTTACAAAAATCCAGCTAATTCGAATATTCTCTTTACCGCAGTGACCTAAATCTGAATACAAGGCCTCAGCTCCTGTCGTACATAAAAACACGGCTCCTAAAGTCCAGAATCCAGCAGTTCCAGATTGATGTGTTGTTAATAACTCCCACGCATAAACCGGCGATAAAGCTCTAAAAATCGTCCAATCTTGACCAATCCAGATCAAACCCGTTAATGCAAGCATTGAAAACCACAATAACATAATGGGACCAAAAAGCTTGCCCACTACCTTCGTCCCAAAGATTTGGAAGACAAAAAGTGCCGTTAAAATAACGATAACTATGGGAACAGTATCAGTCACGAAAGGAGTCCCATCCTTATGATGCAACATTTTTAATCCTTCAATCGCAGAGGAAACCGAGATAGGTGGCGTAATTATACCATCCGCTAGCAAGGTCGCACCCCCGATAATGGCGGGTAAGGTTAACCACTTCGCGTGGCGTCTTACTAATGCAAAAAGGGCAAAGATCCCGCCTTCACCCTTATTATCTGCCCGTAAAATTAAAATCACATATTTTAAAGTCGTCTGTAAGGTCAACGTCCAAAAAATACAAGATAATCCCCCTAAAACAGTTAAGGAATTAATCGGATTATCTCCAATAATTGATTGCATTACATACAATGGAGAAGTTCCAATGTCCCCGTAAATGATACCCATTGCCACTAATAATCCGGCTGCGGTGGCTTTACTTCTGTGTTTGTGTTCCATTTCTAATCTCTAGGGAGTAAAAGTCTTATCAAGCGGCTTTGTTTATCTTAAAAATTAAATGCAAAAAATGCTTAAAATTGTACTATTTGTATCTGTTTTCTTGAAATATTCCAAGAAACGGACGCAAATATAGTTCAATGTTTTAGATATCAAATAGCTTTAGAAAACTTTTCGAGAAAACGCTGAATGCGTGCGAATTAACGCTCATAATAATACCCAAAAATGATATTCATTTCATCTTCAGAGGTTAGACCAAATCCTATATCTTTATTAGTATCGTTTACATAGGTTGCAACAGAGGTTAAACCCTCCCCAGCTTGTAATAGGATAGGAGTATCGTAATTAATGACTTTCGGGTGTTCCCAATCTGTATTTTCATAAATAACCTCCCCATCACGCGCGCCGCCTTTAATTTTAATTTGGAATAATTTTCCTCTTGCGTGGTAATGAGAAGTCAACGAAACTACTGCCACGGGCTTATCAAATTTAAAATCACGCGTAATCGTGGTTGTTTTATTCGCAGGTAGATTGAAACCGGTAGCATTAAAATCAATCATTTGAACGACCTTCTTCACCTGATCGGCAGGTACCGTATAGAGGTTTACATAATTTTCCCCATACAAATTATCTTTAGTCTTGTTAAAATAATGTGGATTCAAATCAATGGAGGCATTCGTTGGTAACTGCAATGCCATGCCTGCTGGAAAGGTATAATCTGAATTAGGATCTGTCCCGCCACCCAAAAAAATATGATTTGACATTTGAACAACGGTACCCAAGTTTAAAGAGTTGTTTAAATTCCTTAAATCTCGAATTTCATTCAGTGGGGGTAAGGAAGTCTTAGACCTAAAGTCATACAGCACCATGTGGTGGCTATTAACCCGAGATTTCAATTTTATGCGGTTAACATAGATGGGGGCGGCATTATTAAGTGGCCGACGAACGAAAAGTTCTCTTTCAAAATTAGGCGGTACCACAAAACGATCTACTTTCAGCTGAACCCCCGTTTTCCCCTCCTCCGCTGGTGAGGCCAAAGGAGCGAAATTAGCATCTTCCACAAAACTTGGTGTCGTATCATCCAGCAAACTAGCATCGGCAACCGAACCCGTCAAAGGTGCACCGGCATCTATCCACTTTTGGACAAATGCTAAGACTCCTTTACTTAGCGGCTTGCCCCCTAAAGGCATCGGCGCACCATAATTAGCTAATCCATGATGACTTATATCCCAATTTAATTTGTGATAAAGTAAACTTTCTCCGGAAGCAAATTTTTTAACACGCAAAATGGAATTCTTAACTGCAACCGGGTTAACTGAGGCAACTCCCACTAAATTCGCGTAGGAACTACCTTTCACAAGTACTAACCCATGCTGGGCAAAACCGGCATCTTTATTGGATAAGTGGCATCCTGAAGTGGCGCAACTGGGCGTCAATAATTTATCTTGTAAAAGATCAAAAGAAGAAATAGCCGTTGTTTGTGGTACAGGTGTAACGCCTGGATCATTTGCCTCTTTAGAACAGGCAAATGGCAAAGCGGCTAACAATACTATCCATTTTTTCATTGCAAGGAATATTGATCTTGATTTTCACCTGGTTCTATTTTAAGTACCCTACTTAAAACGAGCAGCACTAATTTACGAGATGCTAACCAAATAGGCAAATTACATTTTAGGGCAAATTCAGAAAGAGAAATTTGTTGATTTGCACGCAAATATTCCATTAGCCAGCGTTCTATATCTCCATAAGCAAAAGACAGCCCTTCGTCATTTTCTCGACGTAAAATCTGCTTCATCTCCTTGCTGGCTTGAATCGTACGATCTTTCACCCGTACATAGCAAACGGGATGAGGCTCATTTTCTAGCTGGACAAAATGAGGTTTGTCCACACTTTCATAAACTTGATAGACCAAAACTTCGCGTCCATTATCTAAACGGATTCGATAGGCGCGGTAGGTAAAAGCTGGAAAACAGTAGTTGGAAATGGCGCGCTCAAGCAAAAATTGCTCCTCCTCTGCGAATTTTACCCCTTCAATCACCCCCGCATCGCTTACACCAATGAATAAATGACCTCCCTCTGTATTTGCGAATGCGACCAGTTCCTTGATAATCTTCTCTGGAAACTTCACTTTCATCTTAAACTCCAGACGGATACCTTCGCCATGGCGCACAAGATTCCGCAGATTTCGAAGATCTAACAAGTTTTCTTCCTCATCACCTAAAGAGTTATCCAATAAAATCTCTGATCCAATGCGCATAACACCCGAATTTAGGAAATTATTTTTTTATTTATTAGTATAGTTATTCAATAGACAATGTGTACCTTTGTGAAAAATAGGACAAAATGCATCTCAAAACGCTCGAAAAGGAATTACTATCCAGATCATTGCCTGAACGAATTCAGTTCGTTTCCTCCTATTTTGCTGGCGAACGCCTTGTTTTCTCGACCTCTTTTGGTCAAGAAGATCAGGCAATTACCCAAGCCATTGCAAGCACAAAATCGGCCATCGAAATTTTTACGCTAGACACCGGTCGTCAATTTCAAGAATCCTACGAATTAATGGATTTGACAATCAAAAAATACGACATCCCCCTTCACACCTTTTTCCCAAATACTTCAGCGGTCGAATCCTTAGTCGCGGAAAAAGGATTTAACTCCTTCTATACTTCAGTAGAGAACCGTAAAGAATGCTGTTTTGTTCGAAAAATGGAGCCATTAAATCGCGCATTACAAGGGGCAAAAGTGTGGATTACCGGTTTACGGGCAGAGCAATCAGAAAATAGGGCTGAAATGCCCATCATCGAATGGGATGAAAACCGTCAATTGTGGAAGATCAACCCCTTAATTGATTGGAACCTTAGCCAATTAGAGAGTTACTTACAAGAACATAAAATTCCCCAAAACCCCTTGCATAAGAAAGGGTTCATTTCCATCGGATGCGCACCTTGTACCCGCGCTATTTCGGAAGGTGAACATCCGCGTGCTGGTCGTTGGTGGTGGGAGAATTCCCAAAAAGAATGTGGTTTACACGCCTAAGTTATGCAGACAATACAAGACAAAATCGGTCATTTTCCTCGCCAACTAGAGGATGAATCCATCTACATCCTGCGGGAAGTGGCGGCGCAATTTGAGCGTCCAGCCTTACTTTTCTCGGGAGGAAAGGATTCGATTACCTTGGTTCGTTTAGCCCAAAAAGCTTTCTTCCCAGGTAAAATACCCTTTCCTTTAGTTCACATTGATACTGGACACAACTTCCCTGAGACGATCGAATTCCGCGATTGGTTAGCGAAAGAAACGGGTGCGGAATTAATCGTGCGCTATGTGCAAGATTCCATCAACCAAGGAAAAGCAACCGAAGAGTCTGGAAAATATGCCTCGCGCAACGTCCTTCAAACCGTGACTTTACTCGATACGATCGAGGAATTCAAATTTGATGCCTGTATCGGTGGAGCAAGACGCGACGAAGAAAAGGCGAGAGCGAAGGAACGTATTTTTTCAGTGAGAGATGATTTTGGGCAATGGGATGCAAAACGCCAAAGACCCGAATTATTCGATATGCTCAACGGCCGCATCGCGGTAGGCGAAAACGTGCGCGTGTTCCCTATCTCGAACTGGACGGAACTGGATGTTTGGAACTACATCAAAGAAGAAAAAATGGAAATCCCGAGTATCTATTACTCCCATCAACGCCAAGTAATTGAGCGGGATGGAATGCTTTGGGCAGATTCAGATTATTTAAATAAAGAGGCTGACGAGATTCCTTTCGAGGCTACCGTACGTTTCAGAACGGTGGGAGATATGACCTGTACGGCTGCAGTTTCATCTACCGCAACCGAAATCGATGTGATCATCGAAGAAATTCTTTCTGCCGAAATATCCGAAAGAGGCGCGCGCATCGACGACAAACGTTCAGAGGCCGCCATGGAAAAGAGAAAACAACAAGGGTATTTTTAATTCAATCAGAGACAAGAACACATGGATATTTTACGCATAGCTACCGCAGGTTCCGTTGATGATGGAAAAAGTACCTTAATCGGCCGCCTGTTATACGAGACTAATTCGATTACAAAAGATAAAATTGAGGCTTTGGAAACTGCCTCGAAACGCAAAGGATTAGATTTTTTAGACCTTTCTTTATTAACAGATGGATTGATTGCCGAGCGCGAGCAGGGCATCACTATCGATGTGGCACACATCTATTTCTCCACGCCTACCCGCAAGTACATCATCGCGGATACGCCGGGTCACGTAGAATACACCCGCAATATGGTGACAGGGGCTTCGAATGTAAAGGTTTCTCTCATCTTAGTGGATGCACGTCAGGGTGTCGTGGAACAAACTGCGCGTCACTTATCAATTGCTTCGCTGCTACGCATTCCGAAAGTGATTATTTGTGTGAATAAGATGGACTTGGTACAATACCAGGAATCGACATTTAATGAGATCAAAAATAGTTTGGCAGAATTAGTCTCACAGACTACGTTCGAAGGACAAGAAATCAGCTTCCTTCCGATCTCTTCGTTATACGGCCAAAATATCACGCAACAAGCCAGCGAAATGCCTTGGTTCAGTGGGAATACGCTCTTAGGCGAATTAGAAGCTTTTGAATATGCCTCTACCCTTACGCACGCACCAGCTCGTTTCCCAGTTCAATTTGTCGTAAGACCGATGACCGAGGCCTACCATGACTACCGTGGCTATGCGGGTAAAATTAGTTCGGGTACTTTCAAGGTAGGCGATGTTATTCACGTCTTGCCTACGGGTCAAGAGAGTACAATCGCGACCATAGAGAAGTTTGAAAGTAAATTATCGCAGGCTATCGCAGGGGATTCCGTGACGATTACCTTGACGACGGATGTGGATATTTCGCGTGGAAACACGCTTGTGTTAGCTTCTGAAGTTCAGCCACCACAGCTAAAGGACTTTTCTGCCCAGGTTTGCTGGTTAGATCACACGGCCTTAAGTCCGGGGAAAACGTATTTATTGCAACACGGAATTAATATCACGAAGGCCAAAATCTCTCAAATTACCGAGCGTCTTGATGTTGCGACACAGAGCGCCACTGAAGGGGTCTCGAATTTGCAACTCAATGAAATCGGAACGATTGCCTTGCGCACGGCTCAACCGATCAGCGCAGATCAATATGCAGCTAATCCGGCGAATGGAGCCTTTATCCTCATCGATGAATTTACTAATTCAACAGTAGGCGTAGGTTTCGTAAAATAAGTTTATTGGTATTTTTTAGGGGCGTAGAGGAAGCCAAAAGCCTCTGCGCCTTTTTTTGTGTGCACCTCATGGTGCACATAATGGGCCTTCATGATGCGTTTCATATAGGCCGACCCTGCCTTGTATTTAATCTTGATGCGGCGGTGCACGATGATATCGTGAAAGATGAAATAGAAAATTCCATAGGTCGCGATCCCTAAACCTATGTAAAACAAGGGCCAATATTCCGCAATTTCTGCTCCCACGATGATCGTCAACGTGGAGGAAATCCCGAAAACAACTGAAAAAAGATCGTTTTTCTCTAATTTATCTTTGTGGTGTACGTGGTGCGACTCATGCCAGTTCCACATAATTCCATGCATTATGTATTTGTGCGTGAACCAAGCCACTCCTTCCATTCCCAGAAAAGTCCCTAACCAAAGTAAAATTCCCATAGTTGCTATTTAAACTTCGAACCAAAATTACGGTGAATTGTTTTAAAATTCCACCCTCACCTTTGGCCTAAATCAATTATCTTTGTAGGCTTAGATTACACATATGATAGATAAGAATTACGCCCCGCAGGAAATTGAGCAAAAATGGTACGCCTACTGGTTAGAAAACAAGCTTTTCGCTTCGAAACCTAATCCGAAGAAAGAGGCGTACACGATCGTCATTCCTCCTCCTAACGTCACTGGGGTGCTTCATATGGGCCATATGTTGAACAATACGATTCAAGACGTCTTGATTCGCAAGGCGCGTATGGAAGGCAAAGAGGCGTGTTGGGTGCCTGGAACTGACCATGCCTCTATCGCGACTGAAGCGAAAGTGGTGGCGATGCTGAAAGAAAAAGGCATCTCTAAAGCCGATATTACCCGCGAGGAATTCCTGAAATATGCCTTCGAATGGAAGGACAAATACGGCGGAATCATCCTCGATCAATTGAAAAAAATAGGTGCCTCGTGTGATTGGGATCGTACTCGATTCACGATGGAACCCTCTCTATACCAAGCTGTAATCGATACGTTTGTTCGTTTATATAACAAAGGTTTAATCTACCGCGGTGTGCGGATGGTGAACTGGGATCCGCAAGGGAAAACAGCGGTATCAGATGAAGAAGTTATTCACAAAGATGTTCAGGCCAAATTATTCCATATTCAATATCCCCTCGTGGATGGCAGTGGATCGGTTACGATCGCAACAACACGTCCTGAAACCATCATGGCGGATGCAGCGATCTGTGTGAATCCTGCGGATGAACGCTATGTTCATTTACATGGAAAGAAAGTACGAATTCCTCTAATAGATCGCGAAATCAGCATTATTGCGGACGAATATGTAACGTTGGATTTTGGAACGGGTTGCTTAAAGGTGACACCTGCCCATGATTTGAATGACTACGAATTAGGTCTGAAGCATAAATTACCGGTTATCGATATCTTAAGTGATGATGGCACCTTGAACGAAAAAGCCATTTTATTCGTGGGGGTGGATCGTTTCGAGGCGCGCAAACGCATCGTGAAGCAATTAACGAAGGAAGGGTATTTGACTAAAACGGACGAATATAAATCGACCGTAGGTACGTCTGAGCGTACTGGAGCGGTCATCGAGCCGAAACTGTCTTTACAATGGTTTATGAAGATGGAGGAGATGGCCAAACCTGCTCTAGACAACGTCATGAACGACAATATCCAGTTGCATCCGGCAAAATTCAAGAATACCTACCGTTCTTGGATGGAAAATGTGCGCGAGTGGTGTATTTCCCGTCAATTGTGGTGGGGTCAACAAATTCCTGCATTCTATCTCGAAGATGGG
>JBIILT010000235.1:0-3014 GCA_044338355.1 Aquirufa sp. | reverse complement strand
ACTAAAAGTGTTACAGCAACTGAAAACGCAGCTATGAAGGGATAAGAAAGTATAAATAATACCTCAAAAACAACATGACCTGTAGTAATAGGCCTTTTTCTCTTGTTCATATTACTGTAATAAATAGGAGATTTCAGCTCTAACCCGCTTATCAACGGCATTTAACTTTTCAAAAGCTTTAGGAGATAGTTTAATGATTACTTTGCTATCCCCATTCGGTAAACGCCCGATTACCTTCACCCAAATACTTTGATTATTCGTTAGGTTCTTAACTAAAACTAAGGTTCCAATAGGGGCAGATCGGTGAAGTGCAAGGAATTTTCCTGAATTGTCAGGTACATCAATTAATTCAGCGATGCCTGTTTCAATTTTCTTTTTGATGTCCTCGGGTCCTTTTTCTTTAACAGGTGTTGTCTCCTCTATTGAAGTTGTGGCAGGAACTGTAGCAGCTTTTGCAGGTAATAAACTTGATTTGTCTACCGCGATACTCGATGTCGAACTAGCAGGATCAGAAACAAGTAGACGTTGACCTTCTTGTAAACGATCTGATGTTAAATTATTCCATTTACGTAATTCTGCCATCGTTACTTTATGCATATTAGCAATGGAAAGCAAACCTTGTTTAGGAGCAACGATATGAATTTCTGCTGCTTTAACCGGTGTTTCAGCTACTTTTTCTTCCACTACTTTCGGTGCAGGATTACTTTCCTCTAAATAATGCAATGGTATATAGACTATTTCACCTGTCTTAACCGGTATTTGAACGTCTGTATTGGCAGATTTGAATTCGTTTAAGGATAAATTGTAGCGTTTTAGGATAGAAAAAAGAGATTGTTTAGGACCTACTTTAAACAATAAAAATGTCTTATTATTCTCCTTTTTTAAGCCTAAAGAATCTAAAGTGATTGCCGCCTTCATAGCCAGATTTAATCCGAATAAAAATGCGATTAGTAGGGTTAGTTTATAATTTTTCATAAATCTTCAATTTCAGTTTATCCTTTATAAAAATCAATTGCTCATTGAGTAATGTAAAGGTTTGATATCCGATGGTGTCTCCTTCAGCTATTTTTTCTAAAAGGATTGTATTAAATGCCAAATCACACACCCGAAGGAAGTTTTTCCAGCCATTGTCGTAAAGATAATAAGAAAATAATAGCTTATCATTGCCTTCAAAATAATCTAGCCCTTTCGCAATCGTTTCATTGAATTGCTTTTGAAAGAAGGCTTGAAAATCTTTGAAATATTCTTGGCTTTCTTCGTAATGCTGTGGGACTTGGAATTTATAGGCATTTTCCATGATAATTGGACGCGGTTTTTCCTCTTTAATCAACTTTAGTGGCTCTAGCGAATAGGTCTGAATTGACTCAATACCTGGGTTTTTCGCTTGCTGTAATTTGATAAAAATGGCTTCCTTCTCTGAACCTTGATGAAAGTTTAATTGTGCATAATCGGAGGGAGCTTTGCCTAGTAGTTGCACTGATTTAGTCCCTAGTTGATGTGAATGCCAAAAAGCTTCCCCATTCCCCCTTGTTTCAATCCACAAGCGAGGTTCCTCAGGAGTTCCCCAGTAGCGGATACTCCAGATTGGTTCAGAAAAGGAATGTTCAAAAAATGTGGACAAAGGAGCGAATGTTTGGAAATTATGTGCAAATTTGGCAAAAATCTATCGAAAAAACGTATTTATTATGCTGCATGGCAAAAAGGTAGCCGCGATTATTCCGGCTCGTTTCGCATCCACTCGTTTTCCTGGTAAACCTTTGGTTGATTTAGGAGGAAAGCCAATGATTCAGCGAACTTATGAGCGTGTGAAGGCCGTAGAAGGCTTTGATCGAATTGTTATTGCGACCGATGATCAACGCATTTTTGATGCGGCACAGGGTTTCGGTGCAGAGGTTATGTTGACATCCACTAGTCACATGACTGGTACTGATCGTTGTGCAGAGGTTTTGAGTCGTTTAGGCGAATCGGTGGATTATGTCATTAATATTCAGGGGGATGAACCCTTTATAGAGCCTGAACAACTTAGAGAGGTCGCTGCAGGATTTGCATCTGGGGCACCTATTTTGACATTGATTAAAAAAATCACAGATCAGGAAACACTTTTTAATATCAATACCCCTAAAGTTGTCTGCGATGAGGAAGGGCATGCTTTGTATTTTTCGCGTCAAACGATTCCTTTTCTACGAGGCGTTGATCCTAAAGATTGGTTAGGAAAACATACTTTTTATAAACACATCGGATTATATGCTTATCGGGCGGATATTTTACCGGGATTAAGTGCATTAAAACCTACTTCATTAGAGTTAGCTGAATCCTTGGAGCAATTGCGTTGGGTGCAAAATGGCATTCGAATTAGGGCTATAGAAACGCAATTTGATACGATAGGAATTGATTCCCCGGATGACCTAGAAAAAATTCGAAATAAGGGCCTAATTTAGGCTTTTAAGCAGTATATTTGCTAGATTTTTGGCATAAATAACTGTCAAAAGTTCGATTATACCTATGCAAAGACCGAATATAAAAGACGTATTACGCGAAAAGATTTTAATTCTTGACGGCGCAATGGGTTCTTTAATCCAACAATATAATTTAACGGATGCCGATTACCGCGGGGAACGATTCAAAAACTTTCCGCACGAGGTAAAAGGAAATAATGATCTTCTATCGATCACTCGTCCAGACGTAATCAAAGAAATTCACGCAAAATATTTTGCGGCTGGGGCAGATATTGCCGAAACAAATACTTTCTCTGGGACTTCCATTGCCATGGCGGATTATTACATGGAGGAGTTAGTGTATGAATTGAACTTCGAATCTGCGAAAATTGCGCGCGAAGTGGCGGATGAATATACGGCCAAAGATCCATCAAAACCTCGTTACGTAGCTGGATCCATTGGACCCACGAATCGGACGCTTTCTTTATCGCCAGATGTGAATGATCCCGGTTATAGAGCCGTAACATTTGATGAATTAGTGATCGCTTATACTGAACAAATTCTAGGTTTAGTGGATGG
>JBIILT010000234.1:0-3038 GCA_044338355.1 Aquirufa sp. | reverse complement strand
TGACAGCGGTTGATTCTAGTTTTTTTATAGGATTAAGCACAGAGGGCGTTGACCAGGATGCCGGAAAGGATTCAAAAAAAGCCTGTGGTTCTTCGATTTTCCAAATCATGAATTGGAAATCGACTGAACTTATTTTTGAAAATATTTGGGGCATAAAAGGGAATATTTGGACGTAAAATTATCATTTTTGTAGCTAAATCGATGGAAATAATTTGAGTACCCTACAAATCGAACGTATTGATACCTTTTCAGGACACCGTGGCCCCATTTATGCCCTAGAAAAAGGCCTGGATTCCTTGTTCTATTCCGCCGGATCGGATGGCTGGGTGGTGCAATGGAATTTAGCAAAACCTGACCTAGGAAAGGTCATTGCACAGATAGAAGGGTCTATTTATGCGCTAAAATTAGATGCAGACGGTGTTTTGTGGATAGGCCATAATCACCAGGGTATTCAAGGGATTCAAGTGGCTGACCAAACTCAGGTGTTCTCTATTCCGACGAAGGGTTTATCCATTTTTTCCATCTCTTTTGTAGGCTCTAATGCCTGGATTGGGCATAATGAGGGATTGATTACGGTGGTAGATATCGCTAGCAAATCAGTTGTTAGACACATAAAAGCGAGTGAAAAAAGCGTACGATGTTTCTGTCATTTAGACAATGAAGGTGTCGCAGTAGGCTATTCTGATGGATTTATTCGGATTTTTGATAGGTCATTTCAACTAGTAAATTCATTTCAGGCGCATGATTCATCTGTTTTTTCGCTCCAAAGAAGGGGAGGCGAATTGTATAGTGTAGGGAAAGATGCCAGAATAAAGCAGTGGACCCCTGATTTTACACTGAAAAATGAGGTAATAGGGCATATTTATGCCATACATGACCTGCAATTTTCGCCTAATGGAAATTGGTTTGCTACGGCTAGTATGGACAAGACAGTTAAGATTTGGGAAAGCGATGGATTGAAATTGTGCAAAGTACTCGATGCAACAAGACATGGAGGGCACAAGAATTCGGTTAATAAACTAATTTGGTCTACATTCGACGATTTGTTAGTTTCTGCGTCTGACGACAAAAATTTATCTGTTTGGAAGATTCATTAAAAAATTTCCTATTTTAGCATTTGTATACCTAAAATCTATCTCCTTTGGAAGCTTCTTTTTCAAAATCATTTCGCGGTTATGATGTCTCAGAAGTAGACGCATATATTCAAAGTGTCCAGGACTTTGAGACCGAAACACAGAACTCTTTGGCAAAATTAAATCAGAAATCAGTTGAACTAGAAGCTGAGGTAACACGTTTACGCGAAATTGAATCCAGTTTATTTAGAGCATTGAAATTAGCGGAAGAAAGCCAGCAAAATTTCGAAGCTAAGATGGGGAAAGAGGCAAAATCCATCTTAGATAAAGCGAATAAAGAGGCTGAGGCAATTAAAAAGCAGGCACAAACAGATGCCCAAAAGCTTACTTTGTTAACCGAAAATGAACGTAAACAAACCTTAGCAAAAGCGAATCAAGATTTAAAAGAACAAGAGCGTCAATTGCGTAATTTACAAGAAGCACAAAGTGAAATTGCCTCTCAATTAAAGCAAATCTCAGAGCAAACGTTAGGTTCCATCTCTCAATGGAGTGCAACCGAATTAGTGAAGCCCGTACCAAATATTGATTCTGTTGGTGTGCCCGCTGCTAAACGAGGTCGTAAACCTGGTGTGAAAAACAAACCGAAGGCGACAATAAAGAAGCCTAAAGCAACTGCGAAAGCTAAGTTGGTAACGCCTAAGGCGGTTAAGGTTGCGAAACCGAAGGCAGTTTCACCTTCAGCCGCACCTAAAAAGAGAGGTCCCAAATCAAAAATTCAAGCAAATGCCACCGTAAAAACCGGTGCAAAACGCGGTCCTAAGCCTAAAATTACCCTTGAAACGGTTTCAGATGATGGATTGCCTACTTTAAACAAGGTATTAGAAGCCTATGCAAAATCAACTGGTCCAAGAGGTAAAGTGGGGGAGATCAACTAAAAATGGCAAATTACCAAGTTTCTATAGATGATATACGCATTTTTGCCTTTCATGGATTGTACCCGGAGGAGCGAATTTTAGGAAATTGGTATACCTTGGATGTCTTTGTTGAATCCGAATCTCAGCCTAATTTTTCAGATGATATCGCGAATACCATCGATTATTCGCAAATCTATGCCATTTGCAAGCAAGTGATGGATAAGCCTGTGGATTTATTAGAAACCGTCGCTGAAACGATAGCACAGAAAATTAAAGCTGATTTAAGCCAACAGGTCTCCGTTTTAGTTCAAATTTCAAAAGAAAATCCTCCCATGGGGATCTCTGGAGGCCGTAGTACCGTGGTTTATCGCCTCGATTGAATTTTGTAAAGATTTATTGTGTAATTTTAACGAAGCTAACCTACAATAATGCGTCACCAAGTTACCATCAAGGATATTGCCAAACAGCTGGGAGTTTCAGTTGCAACCGTATCCAGGGCCTTACGTGATTTACCTGATATCCATCCAGACACAAAGAAGTTAGTATTAGATTTAGCTAAAGAGCTTGATTATCAGCCTAATGTACTCGCTACTAGTTTAGTTAAATCCAAGACCAAAACACTCGGTCTCATTGTTCCAGATCTGGGCTATTATTTCTTTTCTACAGTAGTTAAGGCGGTGGAAGACGCTGCCATTGCGGCAGGATATTCTTTATTAATTGCGCAAACCCAAGAATCGTTTGAGCGTGAACTAACCAATATTCAAAACTTATCACGTTCGCAAGTTGAGGGAATTATCATCTCTTTATCACGTGAAACAGTGAATTTTGATCATTTAACTCGTCTACAGCGCAGAGGTATCCCATTGGTATTTTTTGATCGAGATAGTGAAGAGATAGATGCCTCGAAGGTGATGGTTGATAATGAGCAATCTGCTTATGAGGCTGTAAAGCACTTAATTGAGAATGGATGTAAGCGTATTGCCTTTTTAGCAGGGCCTAAAAACGTTTCAGTAAGTAACCAGCGTAGAATGGGTTATTCAAGAGCTTTGCA
>JBIILT010000233.1:0-3039 GCA_044338355.1 Aquirufa sp. | reverse complement strand
AAAGGCGCCTAAATGAGAAAAGACACCTGCAGAGAAAGCAACTAAAAAGCCTGCCGCGAAAAAAGCAGCTAAATAAGATTTATGCAAATTCGGCCCATCGAACCCGGAGATAATGAAGCACTGGCGAAGGTCATTCGTGCGGCATTGGCGGAATTTGGGGCGAATAAGCCGGGTACGGTTTATTTTGATCCGACTACGGATGCCTTATATGAGCTTTTTAGAACACCTAGATCCTACTATTATGTAGCTATCGAAGATAATCAGGTAGTAGGCGGTTGTGGAATTTTTCCCACGGATAATTTACCGGATGGAACTTGTGAATTAGTTAAGTTGTATGTAGCCAAAGAAGCGAGAGGATCTGGTCTAGGCAAAGAGCTGATGGAAAAATCCATGAGCTGGGCTAAATCATCCGGTTATACCCAAGTCTACTTGGAATCAATGCCAGAATTAGCCAAAGCCGTTTCTATATACGAAAAGGTTGGATTCCATTCACTGGATGGACCCCTAGGAAATAGCGGTCATTGCGGTTGTGATATTTGGATGCTGAAAGAAATCTAAAACTTCTATGCTTAAAAATCAAAAAGCCCTCGAATTTCTTCGAAGGCTTTTTTTATGCTGTTAAGGCGATTATTTTAACGAGTTGATGTACTTTGCTAATTTAACTGCATCCTCTTTAGGAACATTAGCCATCGGAGCCATTGGAGGATATCCAGGCCAGTTAGCTGGTTGAGGCTTGGCAATTAAAGCAACGATTTTATCTACTGTATACTTCTTCTTAGCTACATCTTTATAGGCTGGGCCCACTAAACGAGCATCTACTTTATGGCAAGCAGAGCAAGCATATTTATTCATTAAAGTTTTGATGTCTGCTGGAAAATCTTCCGCTTTTGCTTGAAAGCCAAAAGCCATCATTCCGAATACAAACGTTAAAATAAGTTTAGATATGTTTTTCATACGAGGTATTAGATTAATTATGTTACAAATTAAGCGATTAAAGCGCTATTATCCCAATTTATTTTGTCTGAATTGCATCTACGGCATTTCTAACACTGCCATGTTTTTCCAAAAGTTCCGCAGCCAACTCATCACTTACACCTGTCGCTTCGCGAACCATTCGAATGGCACGCAAGACTAATTTGTGATTACTTAACTGCATATCCACCATTTTGTTCCCCCTAACACGACCTAATTGGATCATGACGGCAGTGGACAACATATTTAAAACGAGTTTTTGGGCAGTTCCAGACTTCATTCGGGTACTTCCTGTGACGTACTCTGGACCCACCACCACTTCGATAGGATATTTCGCTTCAACGGCCACAGCACTGCCAGCATTGCAGACGATGCAACCCGTCAGGATTCCGCGTGCGTTTGCATCGCGTAAACCTCCGATAACATAGGGTGTTCTACCTGAAGCAGCGATACCTACTACCGTATCCATTTCGTCGATACCATAGGCTTCCATATCTAACCAAGCTTGTTTTTCATCATCTTCCGCATTCTCTACTGCTTTACGAATCGCAGAATCGCCGCCGGCAATTAAACCAATCACCCAGTCATGAGGCACGCCATAGGTGGGTGGGCATTCAGACGCATCGACTACGCCTAAGCGTCCAGAAGTTCCGGCTCCGATGTAAAATAGACGACCGCCTTGTTTCATTCGCTTGACGATTTCATGTACTAAAGCCTCAATCGAGGGAATTACTTTCTCTACCGCTAAAGGAACC
This sequence comes from Aquirufa sp., assembly GCA_044338355.1. Lineage (GTDB taxonomy): Bacteria > Bacteroidota > Bacteroidia > Cytophagales > Spirosomataceae > Aquirufa. The sequence goes on along the minus strand of JBIILT010000233.1, from coordinate 1,312 downwards.
GTTTTATCCTCTGCGTTAATTTGACGCAAGATCGTATCTACCGATTGTTGCTCTAAATTGTCATAAATAGAGGTAGATTCTGTTGCTAAAGCACTTAGATTTTCAGCCATTTTATTTCGATAATGCGGCGAAGTTTGTGAAGAAATGAGGAATCGTTTCTATTCCCTTATAAAAATTAAATAAGCCATAATGCTCATTAGGAGAGTGAATGGCGTCTGAATCAAGGCCAAAGCCCATCAAAATCGACTTGATCCCTAATTCCTTTTCGAACAAGGCTACAATCGGAATACTTCCTCCACCACGGGTAGGTACCGGTTGTTTCCCAAACGTAGTAGCTAACGCATCTGATGCAGCCTGAAAAGCAATGCTGTCTGTAGGCATTAAATAAGCCTCTCCGCCATGGTGAGCCGTTACCTTCACCTTCACTCCCGAAGGAGCAATAGCTTTAAAATGATCTGTAAATAATTGGGTGATTTCTTCTGAGGATTGATTGGGAACTAATCGCATCGATATTTTTGCATGCGCTTTCGACGGTAAAACGGTCTTTGCTCCTTCACCTGTATAACCTCCCCAGATCCCATTCACATCTAGCGTAGGGCGAATGGATGCCCGCTCTATAGTAGTAAATCCTTTTTCGCCGTAAACGGTATCAATGCCTAAATCGTTTTGGTACGCCTCTAAATCAAAAGGTGTCTGCGCCATCGCTTCTCTGTCTGCCGCACTCACCTCCATTACCCCATCGTAAAAACCTGGAATGGTAATATGATTAAACTCATCGTGTAAGGAAGCAATCATTTGGGTTAGAATATTAATCGGATTCGCCACCGCACCGCCATATACACCAGAATGCAAATCACGGTTTGGTCCCTGCACTTCCACTTCCATATAACTCAATCCGCGTAAACCCACATCGATGGACGGAATGTCATTTGCAATAATGGCCGTATCCGAAATCAAGATCACATCTGCTTTTAACAAGTCTCTATTCGCTTCAACGAAGTTGCCTAAATTATCCGAACCCACTTCTTCCTCACCCTCAATCATGAATTTCACATTACAATCAAGCTGACCCGAGGCTAACATCGCTTCAAATGCTTTCAAATGCATAAAGACCTGACCTTTATCATCACAAGCACCCCGTGCATAAATCACGTCGTCTTTAATCACTGGTTCGAAGGGAGGATTATCCCAAAGTTCTAACGGATCCGCGGGTTGTACATCGTAATGCCCATAAACCAAGACGGTAGGCGCTGCAGGATTCACCATTTTTTCGCCATACACAATAGGATAGCCAGGTGTCTCTTCTAATCTC
>JBIILT010000232.1:0-3048 GCA_044338355.1 Aquirufa sp. | reverse complement strand
CATTTATTTTATATCAGATCCACAGATGCTGATTTTCAGTATGGTGGGTGTGGGAATGGCATGGGCTTCTATTTTAGCGATGCCTTATGCCATTCTAGCCGGTTCTATTCCGATGTCTAAAATGGGCGTTTATATGGGAATCTTTAATTTCTTTATCACTCTGCCGCAAATTGTTAGTGGTACTATTGGAGGTTCATTAGTCAAGCATCTTTATGACGGTAACGCTATATTTGCCATTGTGGTGGCTGGCTTTTTCTTTATTGCGGGTTCAATAAGCGTTTTATGGATTAAAGAGAAGGCATAGTATGAAAGTCTGGGTATGTTTGCTCTTTCCTTTCATTACTCTATCTCAGGTAATTCCTTCAGCATTATTAAATCGCATTCAAGCTGCTCGTGAAAAACGTAGTCCTTTGGTGATTGCGGAGCAGTTTTATGGCTTAACCTATGCCTCAAACGCCTTATCGAGTGATAATCCGGAGAAGTTTGTGGTAGATTTCTCTGGATTTGATTGCGTGACATTTGTGGAGAATGTCTGGAGTTTATATCGTTCCAAAGGAATCGATTCTATATTCTTGCGTGAATTAGAGCAGATACGTTATGCCAGAAAGCCAATTTCATATGAAAATAGAAACCATTATTTGAGTAACACTTTTGATCAAATGGAAGACAAGGGCTTATTTAAACAGGTTATACCCCCTTCTTATCTTATTTTGGCGGTTAAAAAAGTGGATTATTTGTCTCATTTTTTGGCCACTAAAAAAGGAATGATTGTGCTTCCTGCCATTCAAGCGATGGAGTACAGTTTAGGTCCCATGACCTATGTTCCAAGTGCAAAATTTGTACAGGTTACTTCTTACCTTCAATCAGGTGATATTATCGCTTTTGTTTCAAAACGGAAAGACCTTGATTACCAACACGTAGGCTTCATTAGTAAACAAAAGGGTCAATTTTATTTGGTGCATGCTTCTCAAGATCGCAAAAAAGTGTGTCAATCAGTTGAATCAATTTCCGTATATTTAAAGAATCATCCTTCCATGATAGGATTTAATGTCTTTAGACCGGAATATGCCCTATAAAAGTTACGATTTCGACCAAATTATTGATCGCCACCACACCCATTCATTCAAATGGGATAATGTGACTTACCCTGCTCATGTAGATATGCTTCCAATGCCTGTAGCAGATATGGATTTTCAGGTTGCAGATGAAATTCTTAGTGCATTGGATCGCATTACGGCTCATGGTATATTAGGTTATTCCATTGTTCCTGAATCCTTAAAATTAGCAGCTCAGCATAAAATTGAACGCGATTATGCTTGGTCCACCTCGCTGGATGCTCAAGTATGGATTCCTGGTATTGTACCTGGAATTACAGCAGCATGTGCGGCTTTAACGAATGAAAATGAGGGTATCATTACAGCAGTGCCCGTATATCATCCTTTCCATTTAGTGGCCGGTTGGGTAAATTGTCCTCTGATTACGTTTGAAATGATTAAAGAAGGTGATCGTTGGACCTATGATTTTGAAGATTTTGAAAGAGGCCTTCAAAAAGGGCCCAAAGTATTTTTATTCTGTAATCCTCATAATCCAGGTGGCACTATATTTAATGAAGTAGAAATCTTGCGCATCGTTGATCTTTGTTCGAAATATAATGTTACAATTGTTTCTGACGAGATTCACGCGGATTTGCGTTTATATCCTCAATCAGATCATATTTCCATTGGTCGATTTGAGAAGCAACCAATTATTAACTTTTTCGCAACTTCTAAAGCCTTCAATACGGCTGGATTAGGTGGTGCTGTGGCTATCATTCCTGATGTTGCACTTCGTGATAAATTCACAAAAGCTTCTGCAGGATTCTTCTCCATGCTTTCAAGACATAGCATTGAAGTAATGTTAGCAACCTATGCACATGGCGATAAATGGTTAGCGCAGCTTCTTCCCTATTTACGTTCGAATCATGATTTACTCTTGGAATATGTGAATGCAACTTCTGGATTAGCCATGCAGCCTTTAGAAGCGACCTATTTAGCCTGGATTGAGTATAATGAAGCTTTGTTAGGAGATTTCCAGCATAAATGCTGGGAGGTTGGTTTACACGTGTTGCGTGGGGAACAATTCAAGGGACGGAATTTTGTTCGACTTAATTTTGCATGCCCTAGAACGGTGTTAGAAAATGCGATTGAACGAATGAAATCTATAACGAATGGGTAAGCTGTTGAAGTTTTTCTTGTTTGTTCTATTGCTCGGTTTTTTGGCCTATATTTTTATATATATAGATGAATTAGACGATAAACCTGAAGAAACAGTGATAACTGATGTGGATGTTGTGAAGGCATATGGGGATTCATTAGCTCGAATTACTGTGGATGATACGATTTCTAGGAATTTACAAGCTGGGTTGACATCTGCCTTTGAAGACTTTACCGTTTCAGTAGATGAGGGACTTATTCGTGTGGAGAAAAGTCACTCGGTTCTTTTAGAGAAAAAATTAGAGAATTTCAAGTTGGCTTCTGTTTTGGCTACTGATTTAAATGGAAATGATAATCCGGAATTTTGGGTGGCCGGGTGGCAGGGTAAAAACTACCGAATTTTTGCTTTTGAATATGAAAGTGGTAAAATTAAAACTATACGATTTCCAGCGATTATGGGCCGACAACGTTTAGGATATGCCGGAGTAGATAGTTTATATTTAGAGAAGTCTGCCATCGTGCACTCTTTTGGTTATGAAAATGATCCTTATGCCGATATCTCTTCGGGGATTCGTGCCTGTTATTATAAATATGGAGCGGATGGCAGTTTTGTCCTCTCTAAAACCTTAGACCTAGAAAAACACAATGAGTAATGTAAACTTGCGTTCGCAGCAATGGTTTGGAAAGACCGGCAAAGATGGATTTATTTACCGTGCTTGGATGAAAAATCAAGGGATTCCTGATGATTATTTTCAAGGTAAGCCAGTCATCGGTATTTGCAATACTTGGTCAGAGTTAACACCTTGTAATGCGCATTTCAGGGAATTAGCTGAATTTGTGAAGAAGGGAGTAATTG
>JBIILT010000231.1:0-3059 GCA_044338355.1 Aquirufa sp. | reverse complement strand
AATTATAAATATGAAATATTCTAAAAGTCGCCCTCAGTCAACTCAATTAACTTTGGTGATTTCAATGGCGAGTTTGGCCTTTATTCTTGCTGTATTCTTCCAATTATTTGTAAGTGTTAAATCTTGGGGTGATGAGATAAAATCACAAATGAAGGTGTATGTATATTTAAGTGATTCAGTAGAAACTACCGATTTAGCTTCAACGATCACTTATTATAAAACTCGTCCCTATTTAGAGAAAAAAGAATTAAAGCCTGATTTAGAATTTAAATCTAAGGCACAAATAGCATCTGAATTTCTTAAATCCTCTCAAGAAGATTACAAATCCCTTTTAGGAGAGGAAAATCCATTTAAAAATTGCTTGATATTAGGCATAAAGGAAGAGTACAAAAATGAAGCCTCATTTAAAAAGATTGTCACTGAGATTCAAGCAAGGCCTGAAGTGTATGAGGTTACTTATCCGAATACCTTTATAGGTACGTTATTAGGTAAAATTAAATCGGTCGGTTATGTGGGAGTACTATTGATTATCATATTAGTTTTAATCGTGTACGTTCAATTAGCTAACAATATTCGCTTACATATTCATGGAAACCGTGTTTTGATTAAAACAATGCAGTTACTTGGAAGCACCAATGGATTTATTCAAAAACCTTATCTATTAAATTCATTATATGTAGGTTTCTTAGGTGGATTAATTGGTTTTGTCTTTGCTGACGGTGCATTTTTGTATTTCTCTACCTCAATTCCAGAAATTTCTTCCTTATTTTTTAAAATTAATAATCAAGTTCAGTTAGCTCTTGTCTGTGTAGGTTTTTGTACCCTATTCAGTTTAATAGCTTCGTATTTCTCTATTTCTAGCTACTTAAAAATTCAACATACAAACCTATTCTAATATGAGTCAATCGAATATGCCATTAGGGGCCAAAGAAATAAAAATTCTCTTACTAGGTATTGGAATTATGTTAATTGGTTTTTTTGTTATGACCTTAGATAAAGAGGAATTTGGTTTTGGCTTTTTAGGCCTAACCCTAGGTCCTATCCTTGTTTTGGTTGGAATCATTATTCCTGTGTTCTCACTTTTTAAGTGGAAGCGTTAATGACAGATATTCTAAAAACAATTATACTAGGTTTAGTGGAGGGTTTAACTGAATTCCTACCTGTATCTTCTACTGCCCATCTAATTGTTTCTGAAAATTTATTGGGGATTGAAAATTCTAAGTTTCTAAATTTTTTTACTGTTTTTGTACAGTTAGGAGCCATTGCAGCAGTTCCATTTCTTTACTTTAAGCGCTTATTCGCATCGGGTTTATCGATTTACTATACCATTATTGCCTCTTTTATTCCAGCCGTTATTTTAGGTATTTTATTTGACGATTTTTTAGAAGCATTATTTCAAGGGTATTGGTTTATTGCTGGATCATGGATCTTAGGAGGATTGCTATTGATCCGAATTGATAAGTGGCTTCCTGCTAAAGCCAATTCGATAGAAATTCAATCGATTTCTTATATTAATGCATTTAAAATTGGTTTATTTCAGTGTATTGCAATGATTCCAGGTGTTTCTCGTTCTGGGGCTTCTATTGTAGGAGGTCGAGTTTTGGGACTTAGTCATTCGGCAGCTGTCGAATATTCTTTTTTATTAGGGATTCCTACTATTCTAGGTGCTTGTGCAAAAAAACTGTTAGACTATCGCAATGATTTGGATGTCTTATTTACTAAGGAACACATTCAGTTTCTAAGTATTGGGACGGTGATTAGTTTCATTGTGGCCTTATTAACCATCAAATGGATGGTGGGTTTTGTTAAGCAATATGGATTCGCTTTGTTTGGTTATTATCGCATCATTATCGGACTTTTATTAAGTATTTACTTGTGGATGAATTAACAGAAGTTCAAGATAAGTTTTATGTCATTAATAAGCCTAGAGAATGGTCTTCATTTGATGTGGTGAAGAAGATTCGAAATCTGGGGCGATTTAAAAAGATTGGTCACGCAGGTACGTTAGATCCATTAGCTACTGGCATATTAATTATGTGTGTGGGTAAATACACGAAGAAGATTGATTATTTTCAATCTTTACCTAAGACATACACAGGTAAACTGGTGTTAGGCAAAACGACTCCTTCGGTTGATTTGGAAACAGCATTTGATGGTGAATATCCAATTGAGCATATTGATTCATCTCTGTTAGAGGAAGTACGTAATACATTTCTTGGAACCATTCAGCAAGTCCCTCCTATTTACTCCGCGATTAAACTAAATGGTCAACGTTTATTTACCCATGCTAGAAATGGTGTTAACGCAGAAGATTTAGAGATAAAAATTAGAGAGGTTGAAGTATATAAAATGGAAATTGATGCAACACATTTTCCAGAGATAGGCTTTGAAATTGAATGTAGTAAAGGGACCTATATTCGAAGTATTGTACGTGATTTTGGGATTAAATGTCAATCAGGTGCCTACATGAGCGAATTAATTCGAACAAAAATTGGAGATTGGGGTTTAGATAAGGCACAGGAAGTGGCCACTTTTAATAGCGAATTACATGAAGTGCTTTTATAGTTTTGAAACGGTATTGATTGAATCCGCAACCGCGGTAACGATTGGTATGTTTGATGGGTTGCATTTAGGCCATTTGAAAGTAATTGAAGGCTGTTTAAAAGTAGCCAAAAACAACGGCCTGAAAACCTGTGTTATCACTTTTTCTAATCATCCAGCAGATCATTTTACGGGAAAACGTAATGAATTATTGATGCCAAATCAGGAGAAAACGGCAGCATTGGAGGCTTTGGGGATTGATTATGCAATAATACTTCCTTTTGATTCTTATATTGTCGAATTACCTGCAAGAAACTTTATTCAAGATTTACTGATTAATCGAGTTAAAGCGACAAAGGTAGTTTTAGGTTATGATAATCATTTCGGGAAAAATAGAGAGGGATCTATTTCGTTTATAAAAAATCATTTTTCTGTAGAATTAGAAGCTATTTCAATAGATGTGGCTAAAGTAGATGAGGTGATTGTTAGTTCCTCACAAATAAAGAAATACCTTTCAG
>JBIILT010000230.1:0-3075 GCA_044338355.1 Aquirufa sp. | reverse complement strand
TGGCAGGACTTTGCTTGTATCACAAGGGGGAATTTTGGCCATAAATTCGTAAATTGCGGCACTTCTAAAAAAGCCTAAGACAACAAACTAAAACAATACCTATGACATCACACATCAAATCCATAGGAACAAAGCAAAAAGCACTTCAAATCAATCTAGATCGCAGTATCTACGGTTCCTTCGCGGAAATCGGAGCGGGTCAGGATGTAGCGGCTAACTTCTTCAAAGCAGGTGGTGCTTCCGGTACAATTGCCAAAACCATCTCTGCTTATGACATGGCCTTTTCAGATGCCATTTATGGCGAAGAGGCCTCTGGAAAATATGTGTGCGAGCCGCGTTTGATGAAAATGTTAAACCGGGAGTTTAAATTATTGAATGTTCGGTTAACGGATACTGCCGCAGAGAAACGCTTCTTTGCCTTCGCTGACACCGTTTCTGCCTTGAATTTCCAAAAGACAAATGACGCTCACGGCTGGATTGGCCTTCGCTTTCAGTTAACACCTAACGGCGAATTTAACGATGTGGTTATCCACGTCAATATGCTCGATAATGACAATATCCTGCAGCAACAGGCTTTGGGGGTGATCGGGGTGAATTTGTTGTTCGGGTGCTACCATTATTATGATAATCCAGAGAAATTACTTTTATCCCTATTAGATGATTTGTCCAAAGACCGGATCGAAATCGACATGATTCGCTTCGAGGGGCCAGACTTCAAGGAGGTGGATAATCGCTTGATGTCACTGTATTTAGTGAAACACGGGTATACGCAAGCTGCGGTTTTTGGACCAGATGGCAAGGTGATGCAGCCCTATGATGCATTGTCGAAAAAACATATTGTGGCCGTTCGAGGCCGCTTCCGTCCGGTGACGAATATCTTCTCGGACATGTTAAAGAAAGGCGTCGCGCAGTTCGAGCAAGAGCCAGATGTGGACGATGATAAAATCTGTGTGTTGTCTGAATTGACACTGAAAAGCTTGGAGAATGAAACACACAAGATCGATGAGAAAGACTTCTTGGATCGGGTGGATATTCTATGTTCCTTAGGCCAAACGGTACTAATCTCTAACTTCCATGAATACTTCAAATTAGTCGATTACTTAAGCCAATTCTCTAAGTTAAAAATGTCCTTAGTAATGGGTATGCCTAACTTGGAATATATTTTTGAGGAGAAACACTACAAAGAGGTGCCTGGGGGAATTATGAGTGCATTTGGTTGTTTATTTGGCCAAAACATCAAATTATACCTCTACCCTACAGTGGATGAAAATGGGGAGATTATTCACCTGAAAAATTTTCAACCAGAGGCCCATTTGAACGGGTTATTCCAGTATCTAGTAGAAAATAAAAAGCTGGCGGAGATCCAAAACTACGATGAAAAGCTGATGAATATTCGGACCGATAAGGTACTCGAAATGATTCAATCCGGGGGCGATGAGTGGGTGCCATTAGTACCCAAATCGGTCGCTAAAATGATCAAAGAAAATTCCCTCTTTGGCTATCAAGCCTAACAAAAAAGCCCTGATCTCTCAGGGCTTTTTTTTATTTCATTAGATCGATAAACTGATCAAATAAGTAACGTGAATCATGTGGTCCTGGACTTGCTTCTGGGTGATGTTGTACCGAGAATGCCTTGCGCCCTTTCACACGTAAACCTTCGACAGTTTGGTCATTCAAGTTAATGTGGGTCAACTCTGCATTTTCAGATACCTTTAATTCATCCATCTTTACCGCAAAACCGTGATTTTGAGAAGTAATTTCAGAAAGACCCGAAATCAAATTCTTAACCGGGTGATTTAAACCACGGTGTCCGTTGTGCATTTTGTAGGTAGATAAACCCACCACTTGCGCAAGGATTTGGTGACCTAAACAGATCCCAAAAACAGGTTTATCGCTATTCAGAAAATCGGTTACCGTGTCAATCGCATACGACATAACTGCTGGATCGCCAGGGCCATTCGAAACAAAGTACCCATCTGGATTCCAAGCCGCAATTTCAGAAAAAGATGTCTTCGCAGGGAATACTTTTAAATAGCATCCACGCTCTGCCATATTCGACAGGATGCTTCTTTTCACCCCTAAATCTAATACCGCTACTTTACGTTCTGCCTTTTCATCTCCCACAAAATAGGCTTCTTGCGTACATACTTGAGATGATAATTCTAAGCCTTCCATGGATGGAATTTTATCTAAAGCAGCTTTTAAGGCCGCTTCATCAAAAATTTCTGACGAAATCAAGCAATTCATCACCCCTTTTGTGCGAATGTGGCGGACTAAAGCGCGGGTATCGATACCTGAAATCCCTACAATTCCGGCATTAGCCAAATAGTCTTGTAAAGAGCCATCAGCCGTTTCACGCGAGTGAACGCTGGCAAATTCGTTACACACCATTCCGGCGATTTGAACCTTATTGGATTCCGCCTCTTTCTCTTGCATCACCCCGTAGTTTCCGATGTGAGCCGTCGTATTAATAATGACTTGGCCCGCATAAGAGGGATCCGTATAAATTTCTTGATAACCCGTCATACCGGTGTTAAAACAGATCTCACCTCCGTGAGTTCCTATTTTCCCTAGTGCTTTCCCGTGGAAAATAGTTCCGTCTTGTAACAATAAAACCGCTGGTGTGGACTCAGTAAATCTCATAAAAATCTGTTATAAAATAGGGGTCTAATCCTAATTGCCTAAAAAAAGGGCTTCAACGGAAAGTTGAAGCCCTTTAAAAAAATGTAAGAGAAAGATTAAGCGTCTTCTCCTTTTTCTTCAGTGGACTCCTCAGTTGCAGGTGCTTCTGGAGCAGCTTCCTCAGCTACTTCAGGTGCAGTTTCTTCAACTACAACTTCTGCTGGTGCTTCTACTTCCGCTACCTCAGCTACCTCTGGTGCAGCCTCTTCAGCTACTACCTCAGCTGCTGGAGCTTCTTCAATAACTTCTGCAGATGGTTGCTCAGCAGCAACAGCTACCGGAGCCGCTACTGGAGCCGCAGCTTCAGTTGCTTCAGTTGCTTTTGCAGCGCCACCACGACGGCTACGACGAGTTTTACCCGCTTTCTCCGCTGATGCAGCTAACATTGTTTCG
>JBIILT010000025.1:0-11325 GCA_044338355.1 Aquirufa sp. | reverse complement strand
TATTAACAGGCATTGAGTAGATACTTCTTGTACTTGAATTCAATAAGTTAAGACCTAGGGTAGAAGCAGGACTGGTTGCAATGTAGTTTTTGTCCTGAACCAATACTTGACCTCCTATGAAGTTTTCAAAGTTATTGTAGTAACCATACGCATCAACTAACAATTTGTTAGCAAACAATCCCTTGTAACCTAACTCATAAGATTGAACAATCTCAGGCTTAAATTCATCCGCTTTGAATGGCACCAATAATGCTTGATTTGCCGCTGCCGCATTTGCAGGGACTAATTGAGCTGCAATTGTAGGTACGATAGTAGGTACCAAAGCTGCAATCGCTGCAGGAGCTTGAGCTGCTGGAAGTGTACCAGCAATAACTTGCGCAGTAATGATGCTAGTAGCTTGTGTGATGGCCAATTGAGTAGCCTGTGCAATAGAAGCTTGATAAACTGGTGAAGAAGGTTGAGTAGCAGATAAAACTGCTCCACCAAATTTAGTTACGGTAGCAAGCGTATAGGCTGGGTTAGTAGCGAACTTGTAACGATCTCTAAACAAAGGTAAACCACCGATCAAACGTGCCTGAGGAGTTACCAAGTCGATGAATAGATCTTGTGTCGTAGGCATACGGAATCCAGTTTGGAATGATGCTCTAAAGTTGTGTGTTCCTTCTGTGTAAACAGCAGATACACGTGGAGATACTTGACCTTTAAATCTTTCTTTCTTATCGTAACGAGCAGAAGCAGTCAATCTAAGCTTATCATTGAATAGAGACTTTGCTCCTTGAATATAAGCACCATGCTCATTGTTAGTGAATTCTTTACCATTATCATCTGTAGCAAAAAGAGTCTTATCAGAATTTAATTCAAAAACTCTAAAGTTTGCGCCTACTACAAAATCAGCCCATTTGATTTCTTTAAATTGGTAAGAACCCTCTACGTGATACAAATTAGTTTTGTCCACAAATTTAGCGCCAACGCCAGTTGCATTACCTGGAATAGGAAGATTTACAACATTATTCTTTGCCGCTTCAAATTCTGGAGTTCCAGGCATTAATCTACCTTGGTCAGCAAATTTTCTTGCTGCGGCGTGAGCCAAAATCTCGTCTAAGCCACCTGCTCTTGCTTGAGCAAAAGCACCTACGTATTGAGGGAACCAAAGAGTACTCGGTTTCCATGCTTCGTTAATACCTTGTGCGGCAATACCTACTGCAAATGCATCACCAGAACGCTCTTGTGTGGTGTAAGCTCTTAAGAACCAGTTAGCACCTTTCAATTCAGCCTTGATTTGACTTAATTGGAAGTTAGCGATGGAGTAACGGTCAGCACCTGTATATACTGTAGTTCCGAAACCATAGTTACCTTGTACGATAGCTTCCACACGGTCATTGATTCTGTAATGAAGGGCTGCATTAAACTTCAATGATTTAGTACCATAATCGGCTAAATCTGATTCAGCATATCCCGTTCTTGAAATTGCAGTTTGTGGAATTAAAGGAAGAACTGCAGCAGGTAATGCACCTGCGCTAATCATACTCTGAGCTGTGCTATACATGTTAACGTTAGTTTCGTCACCATATACGTTAACACCATTGTATCCTGGATTAGAAATACGCGTGCCATAAGCGATTCTATTACCATTCAATAAAGATTGGTCTCTGAAATCGTTTGCTTGCCAATCATCGGCCTTTAAATAAGAAAAGTTTACTTTAAAGGCAACCTTATTACTGAATGCCTTAGCAAATCTAGCACTGAAGTCATAGAAACCTGTTTGTGCTGTTGTTCTATCTTTTTGATCCATCAAGCCAGATCTTGCATTCACAGAAAGACCTTGGTATAAGAATGGACTTTTAGAGTTCATCAAAAGGATACCATTGATTGCATTAGGTCCATAAAGTGCAGAAGCAGCTCCCGGAAGCAATTCAACGCTTTCCAAATCCAATTCAGGAATACCTACAATGTTACCCACAGAGAAGTTTAGACCTGGAGCTTGGTTATCCATACCATCAATCAGTTGTACCGTTCTCACGTTACCGTTGGCATTGAAACCTCTCGTATTAAATGATTTAAAGGTCAAGGACTGTGTGCTCATTTCTACTCCTTTCAAGTTATTTAAAGCATCGTAGAAGCTAGCTTGAGGGACATTGCGAATGGCAAGGATATTCATTTTTTCAACAGAGACTGGAGATCTAAGGATACTTTCCTCCACTCTTGAGGCAGAAACCACGACGTCTTGTCCTAAAACTGAGGTTTCAGCTAGTTCAACTGAAAGAGAAGACATTCCTCTTGTGATTTCGACTTCTTTCGTTCCGAAACCTACCATAGAGAAAACTAACGTAAATGGAGCCTCTTGGTTAACTTTTAAGGAATACTTACCTGTTAGGTCTGAAATTGTTCCAGTTACTTTTCCTTTAACTTGGATGTTCACCCCTAGTAAAGTTTCCTTCGTGTTTGCATCCGTGACTGTACCTGAGATGGTAGTCTGAGCAAGTGAAACAGTAGATCCTAGTAAAAGGAATACAACCACTGAAAGCACTGAACTCCAGATTTTTCTGGTAAAATTTTTCATATTCTGAATTTAGTAAAATGTTAATATGGTTTTAAAATAAACTTGAATTCAATCCAATTTTTCGAAATTTAAAGGAAAATGATAACTTTCTATACTTTTTATGAAAAAAATTCTCAAAAATTGAACTTTTATGAGTTTTAGCTATTTAGAGTTCCTGTTCTGACTTAATTAATGAATTATTAATATAAAATAGGTAAAAATTTATCTTTTGGGGATAAAACAAGCAAATTTAAAGAATAGGCATACCTGCAGAAGGCATATAAAAAAGCTAAAATTTGGCCCTAAAATAAAATTTTTTAAAAAAATAGTTGGTAGCTATGTTATGTTTTCATTAAAAATTATAAAATTTGTTGTTTGAAAAATAATTTGACGATTCAGTATACATATTTAAACATGTATACCTTTGAAATTATTTTTTAATTATAAATCAAACTTTATCAAATCAAAAATTATGAAGCTAAATTTACTCAAGAATTTGCTTGCCCTGTTTGTACTCTTATTGAGTGTAAGTACAGCAATGTCTCAGGGAGTTACCACTTCCGGTATCACCGGAACTATAACTGAAGCTAACGGACAACCACTTCTAGGTGCAAGTGTGGTAGTTACTCACCTTCCTTCAGGAACGCGCTACGGTGCTGTATCTAACACAGAGGGTAAGTATTCAATTCCAGGTATGCGTGTGGGAGGTCCTTACAAGGTAGCGGCTTCTTTCATAGGATTTTCTACGAAAGAAATCGACGGGTTGAACCTTTCTCTTGGAACGTTCTCTAACTTGAACATCACACTTAAAGAAGACGGAAAAGTGCTTTCTGAAGTAGTAGTTAGTGCTAATCAAAACAGCCTATTCTCAAGTGAGCGGACGGGTGCTAGCACGGCCATTGACAATAGAACGCTAAATAAGCTTCCAACTATCTCAAGAAGTATTAACGACTTCACTCGTTTGTCACCACAATCCAATGGCCAGTCTTTCGCAGGTCAGGATTCTAGATTGAACAATATTACTGTTGATGGTTCTTACTTCAACAACTCATTTGGATTAGGCTCTGGCTCTAACCCAGGTGGTAGAACAGGTGTTTCTCCTATCTCATTAGATGCTATTGAGCAAATCTCGGTAAACGTGGCTCCTTATGACGTGAGACAAGGTAACTTTACAGGTGCTGGTGTTAACACGGTAACTCGTTCTGGTACGAACGAATTCTCAGGATCGGCTTATTATTTCACAAGAAATAACGACAACGTAGGTAAAATTGCTGGTGAAAATCGTTTCGATCCAGGTACATTTAACTACAATCAGGTAGGATTCCGCGTAGGTGGTCCAATCATTAAAAACAAGTTATTCTTCTTTGCTTCATTTGAAGATGAGAAAGAAACAAGACCAGGTACTACTTGGAAAGCAAATGCAGGAACTGATCCCATCACTGGTAACACAACACGTGTATTAGCTTCTGACTTGGATGGATTGAGCTCTTATTTAAAAAGTAAGTTTAATTACGAAACGGGTCCATATCAAGGGTATGACAACCTAACGGTAGGTACTAAGTTTTTAGTTAAGTTAGACTACAATATCAATGATAAGAACAAATTAAGTTTGAGATACAATCACTTAAATTCTTCTACTGATGTGTTGATGTCTGGTTCTTCTTCTTTAGGTTTCGGTAACCGTAACTTCAGATCAGAAGCATTGAACTTCCAAAACTCTAACTACAGCATCATGGAGAACATTCGTTCTCTAGTAGCAGAATTGAATTCACGTATCGGTAATAGCGTATCCAATAATTTAATTGTCGGTTATACTTACCAAGACGAAAGCCGCGGTGAGAAAGGAACTTTCTTCCCAATGGTGGATATCTTGAACGCTGGTTCTACTTATACTTCTTTTGGATTTGAGCCTTTCACCCCGAACAACGAGTTGAGATACAAGACTTTCCAAGTTCAAGATAACTTACAAATCTTCAAAGGAAACCATACGTTCACGACAGGATTTAGCTACGAAAACTACCAGTCTGAGAACATTTTCTTCCCTGGTTCACAGTCTGTATATGTGTACAACTCTTTGGCTGATTTCTACAAGGATGCGGATAATTTTCTTGCTAATGGTAATACTGTTGCTTCTGGCGTAACGCAAAGAAGATTCCAGGTTCGTTGGAACAACATCCCAGGATCTGAAAAGCCAGTACAACCTTTGGAAGTAAACTATGGTGGAGTATTCATCCAGGATGAGTGGCAGGCTAGACCTAATTTGAAGTTTACTGCAGGTTTAAGAGTAGATGTTCCTATCTTCGAACAAACTGCACTTAGAAACACACAAATGGAGAGTTACTATTTCAGAACTCCTGGTTCCGCTTATGTAAACTACAGAACAGATGCACTTCCTGAGGCTAACCTATTATGGTCTCCACGCGTAGGATTTAACTGGGATGTGTTCAATGATCGAAAGACTCAGATTAGAGGTGGTTCAGGTATATTTACGGGTCGTCCTGCTTATGTTTGGATCTCTAACCAAGTGGGTAATAATGGTATCTTGACGGGTTTTGCTCAATTAGATAACACTACAACACGACCATTTAATCCAGATCCTAATAAGTACAAGCCTAGCGAGGTAACAGGTGCACCTGCCTCTTCTTACGAGCTTGCTTTGACTGAGACGAACTTCAAGTTCCCTCAAGTTTGGAGAACTAACATCGCGGTAGATCAGCAATTACCTGGTGGTATTATCGCTACAGGTGAATTTATCTACAACCAAGATGTGAACGGGTTAGCTTACTACAACGCAAACTTGCCGGTGGCTTCGTCTCAATTTGCTGGAAAAGATAATCGTGCAAGATGGACTTCTAACCGAATCAATGCTAATATTCCGAATGCAGTAACCTTGTCTAATCAGGCTGTTGGTAACTCATGGGTAGCTTCATTCTCTTTAGAAAGACCATTTTCGAATGGATTATTCTTGAAGTCAGCCTATAGCTATGGTGAATCTAAAAATACAGTGGATCCAGGATCTATCGCTTCAGGTAGTTGGTTCGGAAACCCGGTGACTACGGATCCAAACAATCCTGGTCTTGCTAACTCATCTAACTTCATGGGACACAGAGTTTTTGCTATTGCTTCTTACTCTAAAGACGTGTTTAAGATTGGAAATACATCGGTATCTCTTTTCTGGGAAGGTAGAACTCTGGGTAACGCTAGTTACGTGGTGGGAGGAGATTTGAATGGTGACGGTGGTACTTCTAACGATTTGATCTATATCCCTGCAACGAAAGCGGAAATGAACTTCCAATCATTCACAGCTAGCGGTAAGACCTTCACTCCTGCACAACAAGCGGATGCATGGGAAGCTTATATCCTACAAGATGAGTACTTAAGTGCTAATAGAGGTAAATATGCTCAAAGAGGTGCCGTGATTATGCCAATGGTATTCCGCGCTGACCTTTCATTTGCTCAGCAATTGTTTACTAACATTGGTGGCAAGAGAAATACCTTGGAATTCCGTGTAGATATTCTAAACGTAGGAAATTTAATTGACGCTGACTACGGTGTAGGTAAGACTTTCAATTCAACACAGCCTCTTGTAACAGGAACACCTGTTGTTAGTGCAGATGGCAGACCTCAATACAGATTCAGAAACCTTGGCTCAAGCTTGATTTCTGAAACATACAGAGCTACAGCCGGCGTCTCTGACGTGTGGAGAATGCAGTTTGGCTTAAGATATATCTTCAACTAAGCTGAAGCTATTGAATAAAAAAGCGTCCCGGTGATTACCGGGACGCTTTTTTTATGTGCTAATTTTATTCCACAGTAAGCATTTTTTGTTACTAGGGATAATTGCCTGTTATTTTATCAATTTATTGGTTTCTAAATTTGGAAACTTTGTATAGCTTTGCTAAGTTTGTAAATGGAAACCCAAAAAACAAAAACCTATTCGCTTAGCGAAATGAAGGACAAGCACATAGGGCCTATTGGTACTAGTGAGCGGGATGAATATGAATATGAGTTGCGTATGGAGGTTTTGGGAAAAATGATCAAAACAACCAGGCGCGAACGAAATTTAACCCAAGAAGAACTAGGTAAATTAGTAGGCGTTCAAAAAGCGCAAATTTCTAAATTAGAAAGTAGCACTAATAGCGCAACGATAGATACCATCTTGAAAGTTTTCACGGCTATGAAAGCAGAGATTAATTTCAATGTGAGGCTGGAAGATAATTTTGTGAAGCTTTAAATAGCCGTTTTCTACTCAACTGTCACACTCTTAGCCAGATTCCTCGGCTTATCCACATCTAATCCTCTTATCACTCCGATGTAGTAAGATAAGATCTGCGTAGGAATTACGGAAACAAGTGGTGCTAATAACTCGTCTACGGCTGGAACCACCATAACATGATCAGCCATATCGCGGATCTGGGTATCGCCTTCAGAAATAACGGCAATCACCATTCCTTTGCGGGCTTTGATCTCTTGGATGTTTGAAACGATTTTCTCGTAATAGGCATCTTTAGTAGCGATGAATAAAACCGGTAGGTTTTCGTCTACTAAGGCGATAGGTCCGTGCTTCATTTCTGCCGCTGGGTAACCTTCTGCATGGATGTAGGAGATTTCTTTTAGTTTTAAAGCGCCTTCTAAAGCCACTGGGAAGTTGTACCCACGTCCTAAGAACAAGAAGTCACGCGCGTCTGCATAATGCTTCGCTACCTCTTTGATGGATTCGTGCGTTTCTAAAACGGCCTTTACCTTTTCTGGGATTAAAGCTAGTTCGGCTAAATAGCGGTTGTATTCTGCTTCGGTAACCGTCTTTTTCTCGCGGCCTATTTTGATGGCCATCATGGCTAACACCGTTAATTGTGCCGTAAACGCTTTTGTACTTGCGACGCCGATTTCTGGGCCCGCGTGTGTGTAAGCGCCGGAGTGAGATAAACGAGCGATGGACGAACCTACTGCGTTCACTACCCCAAAAATAAAGGCACCTGCTTCTTTCGCTTTTTCGATCGCGACGAGGGTGTCGGCTGTTTCGCCACTTTGGGAAATAGCAATCAACACATCGCCTTCACCCACCACTGGATTTCTATAACGGAATTCTGAGGCGTATTCTACCTCTACAGGGATGCGGCAGAGGGTTTCAATCATGTATTCTGCGACTAAACCCGCGTGCCAGCTCGTCCCGCAAGCCACGATAATAATACGTTTCGCTTGAGAGAAAACGGACATGTGCTCTTCTACGCCAGCTAGTGTTAAGGTTAAGTTTTCCATGTCCAAACGTCCACGTAAACAATCCGTTAAACTGCCTGGTTGGTCAAAAATTTCTTTCAACATGAAATGGTCGAAACCGCCCTTTTCGATTTGGGCTAATTCCATGTCTAATTGTTGTATATACGGTGTAATGTTTTCGTTACCTAAGTTCTTCAGGATGATCTCATCCGGAGAAATGATGGCTAACTCGTAGTCGTTCACGTAGATTACTTTCTTCGTGTATTCGATAATAGGGGAGGCGTCAGAGGCTA
This sequence comes from Aquirufa sp., assembly GCA_044338355.1. Taxonomy (GTDB): domain Bacteria; phylum Bacteroidota; class Bacteroidia; order Cytophagales; family Spirosomataceae; genus Aquirufa. The sequence continues at coordinate 3,276 of JBIILT010000025.1, read as the reverse complement.
AGAAATGCTCGCCATCGCCCACACCGATTACTAAAGGAGAACCTTTACGGGCTGCGATTAAGCGGTTAGGGAAGCCTTCTTCCATGACGATGATCACGTAAGCACCTACGACGCGTTTTAAAGCGATACGCATCGCTTCTTCTAATGATGAATTGTTATTGATTTGGATATCTTCAATGAAGTTGACCAAAACCTCTGTATCCGTCTCACTCTTGAAAGTGTAGCCTTTTTGAACTAATTCCTGCTTTAAAGAACCATAGTTCTCGATAATTCCATTGTGTACTAAGGTTAAGCGTCCGCTGTTTGAAGTGTGTGGATGTGCATTTGCATCAGAAGGCTCACCGTGGGTAGCCCAACGCGTGTGACCGATACCCACAGTCGCCTCAGAAATGATTTCCTCATCCCAAGCTTCCAGCTCCGCTACGCGGCCTTTTTTCTTGAATGTGTTCACCATATCACCGAATAATGCAATACCTGAACTGTCATATCCACGGTATTCCAAGCGCTTTAGGCCTTTTAAAATAACGGGAAATGCTGGCTGTTTTCCGATGTACGCTACGATTCCACACATAAAAGAGGTAATTTATATTTGTATTATTTGAATAATCAGTCGTTTGGGCTGCTGAGGCTCATTTTCCTAGCAAATATCTCATATTTGAATAATAATACCAAATTTATCGGGCATATTTTACTTATCGGTGTATCTGTTTTATAGGATTCTTCCGTGAATGCTCCTCCATTCCGCTATTTTTGCCTATTTTCGTAAAAGGTAATACAAAACCAATCACATATTCATTATTAAATTATTTTATGAAAAAAGTCCTTTTTTTAGGCCTCCTTTTTTGTGCCTCATTCTCCCTGATATCTCAAGATTTACGTGTCGAACCATTGAACTGGTGGGTGGGAATGAAGAACCCGAATTTACAATTATTGATAAAAGGGAAAGACCTTCAGGGCGGAACGGTCAGTTCGACGAAACCCGGTTTAACGGTGAAAAAAGTAACCAACGGCGACAGCCCTAATTATTTATTCGTTGATTTAGTTGTTGCACCTAACGCGCAAGCTGGAATGTATCCATTGGTCATTAAGAAGAATGGAGCTATTATTCATACAGTCAATTATTCCTTAGAGGTACGTGCGAAAGGTTCTGCTAATCGTCCTTCGTATTCCACGAAAGATGTGATCTATTTAATCACACCAGATCGCTTTGCGAACGGTAATCCGGCGAATGATAAAGTCGCTGGAATGCGGGAGATGTCTCTGAATAGAGCTGCCTTGTATGATCGCCATGGGGGAGATTTGCGCGGGATTTTAGACCATTTGGACTACATAAAAAATATGGGTTTTACCGCTATCTGGAATATGCCTGAAGTGGAGAATGACCAAACCATGGAAAGCTATCACGGATACGGGATCACGGATCACTATAAGATTGATCGCCGTTTTGGGACGAATGAAGACTACCGCGAACTGGGGATGAAGACCCAGGCGAATGGGATGTATTTGATCAAGGATATTATTCTGAATCACTGTGGAAATGGCCATTGGTGGATGGAGGATAAGCCGTTCAAGGATTGGATTAATTTTGGTGGAAAATTCACATCTACGACACACCGTCGCGAGACCGTTCAAGATCCGCATGTGTCTAAATACGATGCGAAATTGCAATCGGAAGGCTGGTTCGTGCCTGCGATGCCGGATTTGAATCAGAAGAACCCGTTTATGCAACAATACATTATTCAAAACACCATTTGGTGGATTGAATACGCACATTTAGGCGGTCTACGCATCGATACCTACCCGTATTCAACGAAGGAATTTGCGACGATGTGGTCAGATGCCGTTTTAGCTGAATATCCGAACTTAAATATGGTAGGAGAAGAGTGGTCATCGAATCCGATTATCACCTCTTATTGGCAGCGCGGAAAAGTGAACCGCGATGGCTATAAATCGTCCTTACCAGCTTTGATGGATTTCCCTTTGCAAAACGCGATTTCGGAGGCGATGAATGAAAATGATAAGGAATGGGGTAAAGGTTTGAACAAAATATACAGTGCTATTTCGAATGATTTAGTCTACGCGGATCCAGATAATTTAGTGGTGTTTATGGATAACCACGATATGTCACGCGTTTACACGCAGGTGAAACAAGATCAGGCTTTATTGAAGATGGCTATGACCTACATTTTCACTACGCGTGGCATTCCACAGGTGTTTTATGGAACAGAAATTTTAATGGCTAATCCGAAGTCGTCTGAGCATGGAGAGATTCGAGGCGACTTCCCAGGAGGCTGGGCTGGCGATGCGAAAAACGCATTTACAGGTGTAAATATGACGGCGGACGAGAAGGCGACGCAGGACTTCTTTAAGAAGATTTTAACTTGGAGAAAAGGCTCTGAAGCGATTCATAAAGGCAAATTATTGCATTTTGGTCCAGAGAATTCGGGTGAAGGAAACGGCGTTTATGTCTATTTCCGTTATACAGATAAGGCCAAAGTTATGGTGGTTCTGAATAAGAACGCAGATGCGCGTGCTATCGATTTAAGCCATTATGAAGAAATTTTGCCTGTTGGAGCAAAGGCACATAATGTGATGGAATCTACGGATGTTGTTTTCTCTAAAACGCTGAGCGTTCCGGGTAAATCAGCTCAGATTTTTGAAATAAAGGAATAATGAAAAAAATCGCCTTAATTCTACTTTTCGCCAGCCCAGTATTTGCTCAAACAAAAGCTGATCTGTCTGGAGCTGCTAACCTGTTTGATTTAACTTTTACAACGCAGGAATTAGACACCCTGTATTCAGATGTGGTGGATAATTTGGCGAATTACAAGGCGATGCACGCACTTTCATTGAATAATAGTGTGCCTTTGAGTCTTTGGCAAAATCCGAAACTTCCGGGAATGAAATTTGATCAAACCCAGCGACCGGTAATGTGGCCGTTAGTTCGCGCGTCGCTGCCGAAAAATCACTATGATTTAGCTTTTTATTCCATCGATCAGCTTGCCCATTTGATTAAGACGAAACAAATCACTTCGGTCGAATTAACTCAGTTTTTTATAGAGCGAATCAAGAAACACGGAGAAACCTTACAATGTGTCATTAGCATTCAGGAGGACTTGGCATTAGCTCAAGCGCGGCAGGCAGATAAAGAAATTAGCTCAGGAAAATACCGTGGATTACTACACGGAATTCCCTACGGTTTGAAAGATTTATTTGCAGTTAAAGGGACGAAAACAACTTGGGGCGCCGCTCCATACAAGGATCAGGTGATCGATG
>JBIILT010000229.1:0-3079 GCA_044338355.1 Aquirufa sp. | reverse complement strand
ATTATCTCTACTCTACTACCATGTACCACAAAATATCCACCACTCTACAAATTTCCGAAAATCAAGTTCGGAAAACCATCGCCCTATTAGACGAAGGCGCCACGATTCCCTTTATTTCCCGTTACCGTAAAGAGGCGACAGGCAGTTTAGATGAGGTGCAGGTCGCGGCGATTCGGGATCTAAGGGATCAATATGTGGAATTAGAGAAGCGTCGCGAGGCGATCTTGAAGTCCTTGCAGGAGCTAGAGAAACTAACGCCTGAATTAGAGAAGGCGGTTAGAGGGGCGGAGACTTTGGCCAAATTAGAAGACATCTACCTTCCCTACAAACCGAAGCGCAAAACACGCGCAATGGCGGCCCGCGAGAAAGGCTTGCAAGAGCTCGCAAATCAGATTCGATTGCAAGGCCTGAAAGACCCAGAAGCACTAGCAGCTGAATACTTAGACAATGTGGAGGAAGCACTAGCCGGCGCTCGGGATATTTTAGCAGAGGAAATGATGGAGACGGCAGAAGCAAGAGAGGAAGCGAGAAACTTATTCACGCGCAAAACGACGGTAAAATCGAGCGTTGCGAAAGGCAAGCAAGAAGCAGGCATAAAATACAAAGACTACTTCGACTGGTCTGAATCTTTAGCTCAAGCGCCATCGCATCGGGTTTTGGCCCTATTTAGAGGCGAAAATGAGGGAATCCTTAACTTGAACTTATCAGGTCCAGACCAGGACGTATTACATAAATTAGAGCGACGCTTCATAACCGGAAACAATGCCTGCGCGAAACAAGTGGGTTTGGCCATCCAAGACGGCTACAAACGCTTACTGATGCCAGCGATGGAAACGGAGATGCGGGCGGAAGCGAAGAAACGCGCAGATGAAGAGGCTATTCGCGTATTCGCAGAAAATATCAGACAACTGTTATTAGCGGCACCTTTAGGCCAAAAACGCGTTTTGGCCCTCGACCCCGGCTTCAGAACCGGTTGCAAAGTCGTTTGCCTAGATGAACAAGGGACCTTATTAGCGAATACGGCAGTCTATCCTCATACAGGACCGGGTCAAGCAGCAGAAGCAGCTCATACCCTACAAGACTGGGTGAAGAAATACAAAGTGCAAGCCATCGCCATTGGGAACGGAACGGCGGGACGTGAAACGGAATCTTTTGTGCGCGCATTGAAGCTCGAGAATATTACCATCATTATGGTCAACGAAAGTGGGGCATCTATCTATTCTGCTTCCGAGGCTGCTCGCGATGAGTTCCCGGATAAAGATTTGACCGTTCGCGGGGCTGTTTCGATTGGGCGCCGCTTGATGGACCCTTTGGCAGAACTCGTGAAGATCGATCCTAAATCCATAGGTGTGGGACAATACCAGCATGATGTCGACCAAAAGAAACTCCAAGCCTCCCTCGACGACACCGTCATTTCCTGCGTAAACTCGGTAGGCGTTGAATTGAACACGGCGTCCAAGCAAATTCTATCCTACGTCTCTGGCCTAGGTCCACAACTTGCCCAAAACATCATCGACTACCGCACCAAGAACGGCCCTTTCATCAATCGATCTGATCTAAAAAAGGTCACTCGTTTAGGCGAAAAGGCCTTCGAACAAGCAGCAGCCTTCTTGCGTATTCGCAATGCAAAGAACCCATTAGATGCCAGCGCAGTTCACCCGGAACGTTACGAGATCGTCGAAAAAATGGCCAAAGATTTGAACTGCAAAGTAGCTGACCTCTTATCTAACGAATCCTTGCGCAAGCAAATCCGCTTGAGTCAATATGTCAATGCGGAAGTCGGAATGCCGACTTTAACGGATATCATGGAAGAATTAGCGAAACCAGGACGTGATCCTCGCGAACAATTCGAGGCGTTTGAATTCACCGAAGGGGTAAACGAGATGAAGGACTTACGCGTGGGAATGATCCTTCCGGGTATTGTGACGAATATTACGAATTTTGGTGCCTTTGTAGACATCGGTGTTCACCAAGATGGCTTAGTTCACGTCAGTCAATTAGCCGATAAGTTTGTGAGAGACCCGAACGAAGTAGTAAAGGTGGCACAGAAAGTGCAAGTTCGAGTGACGGAGGTGGATGAGGTAAGGAAGCGGATTGCGTTAAGTATGAAGAAGTAAAAGAGTAGAGATTATAGAGTATAGAGAAGAGATAAAATCCTCATCTATACTCTATACTCTCCTCTCTCTTATCTAATCTTTCTTCTTACAGCAATTCGGCAATTTCGCATAATCCTTAGCAACTGCCTTTACTTCATCTGCATCATATCCAGATTCTGAAATCACTTTTTTGATTCCTGCTGCATCGATTTTTGCTGCATCGAATTCGACAGTAATCACCTTGTCATCTAAATTCAAATCGGACTTAGCCACGCCTTTCGTCAGGGCTAAATTCTTTTCAATACGCTCTTTGCACATTTCGCAAATCGCAGAGGTTTTAATTTTTACGGTTTCTTTAGGGCCTGCTAGCGCTAAAAAAGGCAACATCAATAAAAATAATAGCTTTTTCATCGGTTTATTTTTTTACAAGTTTAAGATCCATGGTGCACGCTGGGCATTTACCTTTCTTCGAATAGGTCTTTTTTCCCTCACATTTCATTGGACACGCGTATTCTTCTTTCTTACTTACTTTAGCAGCCTTTTGATCTGCCTGAGTGGACGCGAAGGCCCCAAACATGCCCATCACAAGGGCCGAAACTAAGATGTACTTTTTCATATTAATTGATTTTATAACGCATTCCCGTGTAAACCATGGTACCTACAATAGGCCCCCAAACCATCGAAGCGTCAAATCCTTTTGCAAATGGATCTTTGGCTACATAAATAGGGTTCTTTTGGGTAAAATTAAAAAGATTTTCTACTCCTACATACAATTCCCATTTTTTAAATTGTCGAGTCACCTGGCCATAGACAGTGGAGAAAGGTGGTGCCGTTACTTCTTGAATGGCTCCCGTATGCAAATGGGATAACTTATGATCAGGTATCCTTCGAGAACCATTCCACTGCCAGGTTAAATCATATTTCCATATCTCATAAGGAGTCGAATAAGCTAAATTAACTAAAACGCGATCCTTGTTCAAGTA
>JBIILT010000282.1:0-3079 GCA_044338355.1 Aquirufa sp. | reverse complement strand
GTGATGTCCGTGGCTGGTTTCGTTATGATCACCGCCGGATTTAATAAATCCTCTACTTTACAGCTAGACAGCAAAGTAATCGAGGCAAAAAATAGAACAAGGTACTTTTTCATAATTATTGTACTTTAAATTGATACACTATGGTGTATGACGAGTTTTGAGCATCTGAAGTTTTTATTCGCCAATAATAAACTTGCCCCACTTCTACTGAGACGTCAATCGTCTTAGCTGTAATGTTTTTTAATGCCGCTGGCGGATCTTGCTTTCCATCTACTTTATCTATAAAAACAGTGTACACTAACGCATCATTCTCCGGATCTACGCCGTTCCAACTTAAAGTCACCTTTCCATTTGTAGGACTAACCACAGCCGTCTTAGGTGACAAAATTGTCGCTGGGAATGGAGCAAAATTACTTATTCCTGCACCAGCCAAATAAAAATTCCAAGTCTCACTAGTCGACGAATTAGTCGTCTTAGTTGACTTAGAAATTACTCTCCAAGAATAAGGCACCGCCTTAGTCAAGGTCACTTTTCTAGTCGTTGCGGTTAAACCCGGTTGCGTTGTAGCCACATTCGTGTTTAAATCCGTAATTACTAAGTCATATGACTCGGTATCTGTTGAAGCACCCCATGTAAAGGTAACCTCAGACGTGGTTGCTGTCACACTTATCCCGTCTTCGCAAGTCTTGTTTTTAACAGGACTACTTAAAGCCACTACCCCTGGGTTATTCACCGTAGGAGTAGGAGGCGTAGGAGCTGGTGCGGGATCAGCGGGCGGTGCACATGAAATCATGCCACCAATAACGAACAAATATAAAAAAATCCTTTTCATCTTTCTTATTGTTTAACAATTTTCATCGTTTTACGTACGTGATTACCAAGCACTTGGATCACATAAGATCCGGCTGGCATTTGGGTTAAATCGACATCTACCTCGCGATTCGCTTTTACCTCTTTGGTCTCATTCAAGAAGGTTGCATTCATCGAGTTAAGCGAAACTTGAACCCGTGAATCCGTTCCTGGAATATATAAATGAACTATTCCAGTAGTCGGGTTAGGGTAAGTCAATACCTCTTCAGAAATGAAGATCTCTTCCGTAATAAGGCCTTGACATCCTAAATCTGTGGTGACTGTTACCGTATTCAAACCAGTGCCTAATTGCTTACTAAAGCTGGACGTTTTCACCGTTTCAGAAACCCCATTAATCGTAACGATATATTTATCAGATCCAGAAAGGTCTAGTTTCAATACGTTGGTATTCGGATCTAACCTACTCGTTGTTTTCAAAGCCGCCGGCTCACTAACTGTTAGGTCAAAGCATTGCTCATAACCTGGTTGTGACGCAATCGTGAAGCAGACAGTATAGACGCCTTTTGCTAAGCCAGTTAGACTGTAGGAAGCCGCATTCTTAGCGTCGAAGGTCTCCGTCTTCGTAAATCCGCCTGCACCCGTTGTTTTCACGATATAGGCAAGGGTCTTATCTCCTACGGTTACTTTGTAAGAACCTGTGGCTGCACCTACACAACTAGCGGAAGTGGCAGCGATTTGGTAATTATTAGCCGCTAAATTGAAGATCTCACAACCGGTAATATCGACAATGGCACCTGCAGTTGAGTTAGGACATTTGTCCACGTTATCTTTCAAGCCATCACCATCGGTATCATTGAAGTCGTTATCAACCAGGTTAACCGTAAAGGTCTTGGTTAGATCTGCTTCCGCTTTACTTACGGCAGCAATCGAGAAGATCATAGTTTCATCTCCCTCTACTGACTCATCATCACTTGCAACCAAGTTAATGGTGGCCACGGTATCACCTGCGGCTATCGTAATACTTTCCGGATTAGGAGTAGATCCTAATAACCAGTTGTAATCTGTTTGCTTTTTAGAAGTTCCAGCGAATAATAAATCTACCGTCACATTCTCATAGCTAGGCTTGTCCAGCGAAACTTTGAACGTCATCGTTTTACCCTCTTCCACCGTCGTTGTGCTAGTTGAAAGGGTGACCAGAGGAATGACGGGTGCCAAAACTCGGTAACCCACCTTCACTCGGAAACCTTCCGCTTGAAAGTTTCCAGCAGCCGTCTGACCAATGGTTGATTTCAGTATCTTATTGTCGCTGGTGGGCGTCTCCCCCACTGCGATCACCTGTTTTTTAATACTCTGGCCATAGATAGCCCCGGGCAGTAAAATCAGCAGTAAGAATAGTTTTAATAGTGTTCTCATATGCTTATTTTTTAGACTCCAATAACGTTTCAACTAAGGACTCTAACTTTCTAATTCGTTCTTTTAACTCATCGATTTGCTTCTCTTTCTCGCCCACTTTTTTGTTCAAAATTTGGACAGACTTCAAGGCAATACCGTTTCCATCTAACGTGGAGATGTGCTGATTATCATCTTTCACTCCTAATTCGAATAGGGCTTTAAAATCCTCAGCAATCGGCCCTATGTGCACTTCGTCCGTGCCCTTATAGTTCCACTTTTTGATGTCTAATCTTTCTACTTTGGCCAAAAGCTCCTCCTCATCAATCACCTCAAAATTCTCCTTGAACTCGCGGCTAGAAGCATCGGTCCAGGTACCTCCTTGTGATAAATAGGCTCCATTACCGTCAGTAGAATTACTTCCTACTTGTAAAGCATGAGTAGTAGTGGTTCTACCAAACGCCCATTTATTCGTTAGACTAGTAGCACCAAAAACCATAGTATTACTTGTCGTAACTGATGCTCCAGTACCTATTGCGGTGGAGTAATTTACTGCTACACCCCCATTACTACCACCAGCACCGAATCCAATAGCTGTGTTAAAATTACCTCCAGGAATGTTTTCTAAAGCAGACGCACCTATTGCGGTGTTTCCATTACCGGTTGCATAAGTTCTCATAGCAAATTGACCGATAGCTAAATTTTGAGAGCCAGTTGTAAATTGCTCCATGGTTCTAACACCTAAAGCCGTATTAGATGATGCAGTTTGACTAGCGGCTAATACTCCTCGACCTATAGCGATGTTCTCACTTCCAGTTGTGTTTCCCCTTAAGTTAAATTGTCCCACAGCTAAGTTATATACCCCTGTGGTATTTGCAAC
>JBIILT010000024.1:0-11369 GCA_044338355.1 Aquirufa sp. | reverse complement strand
CTCCAGGCCTTGGGAAGACCACTTTATCACACATCATCGCAAACGAATTAGGATCAACATTAAAAATTTCGTCGGGTCCTGTTTTAGATAAACCTTCTGACTTAGCGGGTTTGTTAACGAATTTGCAGCCATACGACGTATTATTTATTGATGAAATACACCGTTTGAACCCTATCGTGGAGGAATACTTGTATTCTGCGATGGAGGATTACAAGATTGATATCATGCTGGATTCTGGCCCTAATGCGCGTAGCATTCAGATCGGATTGAATCCATTTACTTTGATTGGTGCGACGACAAGAGCGGGTCTGTTGACCTCTCCATTGCGTGCTCGATTTGGGATTAATGCCCGTTTGGAATACTATGACGCTGCTTTATTGACCAAAATCGTGAAGCGTTCTGCCGCTATTTTAGAGATGCCTATCGACGAATCGGGGGCCTATGAAATCGCCAGACGTTCGCGAGGTACGCCGCGTATTGCGAATAATTTATTGCGTCGTACCCGTGATTTTGCCCAAATGAAAGGGGACGGATCCATCGATGTGAAGATCGCAGAGATCGCGTTGAATGCCTTGGATGTAGACCAAAATGGCTTAGACGAGATGGATAACCGCATTCTATTGACCATCATCGAGAAATTTAAGGGTGGTCCTGTCGGTTTGACCACGATTGCTACGGCATGTGGCGAGGAAGCCGAAACCATTGAAGAAGTATATGAACCATTTTTAATCCAAGAAGGATTCTTGAAACGTACCTCTCGAGGTCGTGAGGCTACAGAAAAAGCATATCGCCATGTGGGGATTGCTCCAAGAGCCGAAACTGGATCTTTGTTTTAATCTACACCTATGACCGTATCTAAACACTTATTCGCAGCGATGATGCTTGTTTCTGCGTCCACTTTGGCCCAAATGAAATACCCTCAAACCAAGAAAATCGATCATGTAGACAACTACCATGGAACGCAAGTAGCGGATCCCTATCGCTGGTTAGAGGACGATAATAGTGAAGAAACCAAGGCCTGGGTGAAGGCGCAAAACGAGGTAAGTTTTGGTTATTTAAACCAAATCCCACTTCGCGAGGAGTTCAAAAAACGCATAGAAGCGCTTAGTAATTACGAGAAAATCTCCGCGCCTTCTCGCAAAGGAGAATGGTATTATTTCTATAAGAATTCTGGTTTGCAGAATCAATCAGTTTTATATCGCCAAAAAGGCTTGCAAGGAAAACCAGAGCAGGTCATTGATCCGAACACTTTGTCGAAAGAGGGGACAACTCGTCTAACGGCATTCTCCTTAAATAAAACGGGTAAATATGCCTGCGTAGGTTTAAGTTTAAGTGGGAGTGACTGGCAAACGTACTATGTGCGGGACATGGAATCGGGTAAAAACCTAGCGGATGAATTGAGCTGGGTAAAAGTAAGCGGTGTGGCATGGAAAGGCAATGGCTTCTATTATTCTCGCTATCCAGAACCGGGCAAAGGAAAAGAGTTGAGTACGAAAAATGAGAACCACCAAGTGTGGTTTCACACGGCGGGAACCCCGCAATCACAAGACAAATTAATCTACGAGGATACGAAAAACCCACAACGTTTCCACACAGTGAGCACATCAGATGATGAGCGCTTTGCGTTCTTGACAATTTCGGATCGCGGTAAAGGTTTAGATGGCAATGCGCTGTGGATTATGGATGCGGCTAAGAAGGAAACGAAATTTAAGCCAATCGTGGCTGAACCAGGTAAATATGATTTTAGTATCGTGGATAACGATGGCGAGGTGTTGATTTTGGAGACGAACGAAGGGGCGCCGAATAAGAAAATCGTTCGCGTGGATCCAGCTAATCCTTCGAAGGAAAATTGGAAAACCATCGTGCCTGAAAAGCCGGAGCCTTTGCAAGGGGTAAATACAGTGGGTAAGCGTTTGTTCTTGAATTATTTAAAAGATGTGACTTCCCGTGTAAGTATTTATGATTATAGGGGCAAAGCCTTAGGAACGGTATCCTTGCCTGGCTTAGGTAATGCGGGTGGATTTGGAGGAGAGAAAGAGGATAAATTTACTTTTTATACCTATTCTTCGTTCAATTTCCCTCCTACGATTTACCGCTATGATTTAGCGACAAAAACTTCGACTGTTTTCCAAAAACCAACGTTAGCATTCGATCCATCGGATTATACCATTGTTCAAAAATTCTATCCTTCGAAAGACGGCACCCAAGTACCTATGTTCATTGTGAGCAAAAAGGGGATTCAGATGAACGGTAAAAATCCGACGATTCTGTATGGTTACGGTGGATTTAATATCAGTTCTACCCCTTCTTTTTCTGCGAGTTTAATTCCTTGGTTAGAAAAAGGAGGTATCTATGTGGTGGCGAATTTACGAGGTGGTAGCGAGTATGGTGAGAAATGGCACGAAGCTGGTATGAAATTGAAAAAACAGAATGTGTTTGATGATTTCATAGCGGGTGCAGAATATTTGATTCGGGAGAAATACACGTCACCTTCCTATTTAGCAGCTTCAGGTCGTTCAAATGGTGGCTTATTAGTGGGTGCAGCGATTAACCAGCGTCCAGATTTATTCGCGGCGGCATTACCTGGTGTAGGAGTAATGGATATGTTACGTTTCCAAAAATTCACCATCGGTTGGAACTGGGTCGCGGATTACGGCAGCAGCGATAATGCAGATGAATTCAAAGCGTTGTATGCTTTCTCGCCCTTGCACAATATTAAGGCCACGAACTATCCTGCCACCATGGTCTTCACTTCAGATCACGATGACCGCGTGGTACCAGCTCACTCCTTCAAATATGCGGCAACGCTTCAAGAGAAGAATACAGCTGCTAAGCCAATGATTATCCGAATCGATACGAATAGTGGTCACGGTTCATCGAACACAGCGAAGTTGATCGAGCTAACGGCTGACTCCTATGCCTTTGTCCTATACAACATGGGCAAGTAATAAAATAGAAAAAGCCTGGAAAATACATTCCAGGCTTTTTCATTCTCAAACCTTAAGCGGATTATTTTACTTCTACTCTTCTAACAGCTCCGTCATTTCCTTGCGTAACGCGTAAGAAATAAATTCCAGCACCAGCTTTCTTTAAGTCAATTTGACCTAAATAATTGCCTTGGAAATCTTTCACCGTTTCTGTAGCCATTTCTTTTCCGTTTACATCAGAAACGGCAATCGTCACATTTCCTTTTGTAGGAGCCTTAAAGCGAATATTTAATTTGCCATTAAATGGTTGATTTTGTTTTCCTGCAAGACCTTGAATGGTTTTAGATCCATTTTCCTTCATCATTTTTTTCATTTGCTTCATGCGCATACCTTTCATTTTCATGCCCGGTCTGCCCATTGGGCCATCCATCTCAAAGGAGAATTCCTTCGGCATTCCTTCTGGCCCACCTTCTCCACGGAAGATCATTACTTTAGGTTCATTTCCGCGGCCTCCCGGACCATCTGGGCCCATTCCTGGTCCAACTTTACGAATGATCACACGCTTATCTGGTCCCCCTTCTTTGCCTCCCTCGATTCTTTCGATGATGACATTGCCTGGCTGGTCTGAAATCGTTGAATGAGATTTGTTTACATCCATTCGAATGATTTTTCTCTTACCACCTGAGGTATTTACGGTGATTTCTAAGGAGTCGCTTAATTTTTTAGCTTCAGCATCCGCTTTGTCTAAGTCAGAGAATTTTTTCTCGATGACACTTTCTTTACCGTTTTCATTGATAATGATTTTAACAGTAGCTTCTTTCTTTTCTTGTGCAAAAGCGGTGGTTGACATGCAAACGGCTAAAGCGGTAATGAATAGGTATTTCATGAAATTTGGTTTTTGATCCGGTGCAAACTTACGAAAAGCCTTTGTATCGAAAATGTTAAAGAGTGTTAATGTGATGAGCGGCTGCTTTTTATCTCTTACATTTGCAATCAATTATTTGGCCTTATGTCGAAACGTAAAATACGCTTGTTGATTGCCTTGATGTCTTTTGCCCTCTTAGGATTAATTGGGTTTCAGGCTTATTGGTTGCGTTTTATGCTGGAGACGAAGCAGGAGAATTTTGCCAAAGACGTCCGTAATAGCCTCGAGCAAGTAGTAAGAAAACTAGAAAAACAGGAAATTTTGGTTATCGCTGAGCGTCAAAAAAGGCTTGATGCCATAGCTGCAAATCCTCCTGTGAAACCTAAAAAGAAGGCAATTGCCTATCCAGTAACAGAAAGCGCTTCAGCTGAAGAGCATCCTATCCTGTTACCTCCCCAGCAACAAGTCGTATTTGTTCAGAAATCATTCATGTTACCTAATGGGCAACTAGCTGAGGTAACGGAAGAATATACGGTGGATGAAGATCCGGAAGATACGCGTCAACGCCTAAAGGCGCAGGCGGCAATGAATCGGATGTTTAAGCGGGAACAAATGAAAGCACTGCTTAAAATGAGACGTCGACCTGATCGTCAGAATCCGAGTCAAGAGGATAAAAATTCCCAGTCATTGAAAAAACTGGAGAAAGAGAAATCAGAGCGTGCGGATTTGGAAAAAGTACTTAAGAAAACCCAGTTAGCGAAAGAGGTATTTTCTGACTTTTTATTCAAGGAGAGGCCGATTCTGCAGCGTCTTCAACCGGCCTATTTAGACAGTTTGATTCAAAAAGAATTACATGATAAAGGAGTTGCACTAGACTATTCTTTTGGCATTCAAAATTCACCTAAATCTTGGATTTATACCTCATCCCCTGAAATTAAGGACCAAAAGAAAGTATTTGAAGCGGATTTATTCCCGAATGATCTGCATCCATCTAAAAATGTATTGAAAATCTATTTTCCCGATAGTGCCGCTTTTATTTGGCAAACAATGGGCCTCAGTTTAGCGGGTTCAGGTTTGTTGTTACTTGTGATGATAGGCTGTTTTTACTTCGCGGTTTTGACTATTTTGAGACAGAAGAAACTGGCGACAGTGAAAAATGATTTCATTAATAACATGACCCACGAGTTTAAGACGCCTATTACTTCTATATCTCTAGCAACTCAGTTGTTACAAGAGGAATTGAAGCCAGGAAAAAATGAGTCGATGTTGCGTTACCTGGGCATTATTAAAGAAGAGAATACCCGTTTAGGACAGCAGGTGGAACGCGTGTTGCAGACCGCCCAAATGGAGCGTGAAGAGATCACTCTCAAGCGCAAATCTGTCGATTTGGCGGCCTTAATACATCAGGTAGCGGAGATAAATGGGCCATTACTTGATTCAGTTAACGGGAACTTAACTTTAAATCTAACGGATTTGCCAGCCTCTATTTCACTCGATGAGGTACATATTTCTAATGTATTAAATAATTTATTGGATAATGCGGTGAAGTATAGCCCCTCCAATCCTCAAGTCGAAATAGATGCTCATCCGCAGGATCAAGGCATTTTAATCGCTGTGAAAGACCAAGGAATGGGAATGCCGAAAGAAGCGCTTAACAGCATTTTTGATGCATTTTACCGGGTTCCTACTGGGAATGTGCACAATGTGAAAGGCTTCGGATTAGGCCTAAGCTATGTGCGGAAAATTGTGGAAGCCCACGAAGGGAAAGTGACTGTAAAAAGTAAATTAGGAGAAGGAAGTACATTTGAAATCTATTTGCCCTATGTCTAAAACGCCTGAAATTTTAGTTGCTGAGGATGATCCTAATTTGGGATTATTGTTAACGGAATTCTTGAAGAAGAAAGGTTATGCTGTGTCATGGGCCCAGAACGGGGACGAAGCGCTTGATTTATTCGTTAAAGGATCCTTCGATTTATGCCTTTTAGATGTGATGATGCCTAAGAAAGATGGTTTTTCTTTGGCCAAAGACATCAGAGCAAACCACCAACAAGTACCCATCATTTTCCTAACGGCGAAATCGATGGAGGAAGACACCTTGCATGGATTCAAAGTAGGGGCAGATGATTATTTGACGAAGCCATTCTCAATGGAGGTGTTGGTCGCTCGAATGGAGGCCATTTTGCGCAGAAGTCATTCAGATAAGTCTGTGCCGAGTTTAGCTGATGAAATTACCCTAGGCAATTATACGTACATTCCAGGGAAAATGCGTTTAAGCATAGGGGAAACAGAGTTGAAGTTTACACCCAAAGAAAACGAATTAATGAAGCTCTTGTGCGAGAATCTGGGTCGTCCGGTGAGTCGCAGTTATGCTTTGAAATTGATTTGGGGAGACGATACGTATTTCAACGCGAGAAGCATGGACGTGTATATGACCAAGCTGCGTAAGATGCTAAAAGAAGACCCTCGCGTCCAGCTTTTGAATCTGCACGGCGAGGGCTTCCGATTGAGTGTAGAAGGGCTTTAGTTGATATGCGTAAAGCCCGTGTAAGGAACTAGGACTTCTGGCATCTTGATTCCATCTGGTCCTTGGTTGTTTTCTAAAATCGATGCCACGATGCGTGGTAAGGCCAAAGCCGATCCATTTAACGTATGGCATAAGATCGATTTTCCATCGATTTTCGTTCTTAACTTCAAGCGATTCGCTTGGAAGGTTTCGAAATTACTCACGGAGCTAACTTCTAACCAACGATTTTGAGCTCCAGACCACGCTTCCATATCATAGGTTAAAGCAGAAGCAAATCCCATATCTCCACCACAAAGACGTAAGACACGGTAATGCAAGCCAAGCTTTTGAAGTAACCCTTGTACGTGTAAAGACATCTCCTCTAGCGCAGCATACGAGTTTTCTGGCTTATGGATTTGAACGATTTCAATCTTGTCAAATTGATGTAAGCGATTCAAGCCACGCACGTGCGCACCCCAAGATCCTGCTTCGCGGCGGAAACAGGGCGTGTGGCCTACGTTTTTAATCGGCAATTCCTTCTCGTTCACAATCACATCGCGGTATAAGTTCGTAATAGGCACCTCTGCTGTAGGAATTAAGAATAAACCTTCTTCTTTCGTTACATACATTTGGCCTTCTTTATCCGGCAATTGTCCTGTCCCAAAACCCGACTCTTCATTAATTAAAATCGGAGGTTGGATCTCATAGTACCCTGCCTTGATCGCTTCATCTAAGAAGAAATTAATTAGTGCCCGTTGCAAACGCGCGCCTTTCCCTTTGTAAACTGGGAAGCCGGCCCCCGTAATTTTATTCCCTAAATCGAAATCGATGATATCGTATTTCTTGATCAAATCCCAGTGTGGTTGCGCATCCGCCGCTAAAACAGGAACGGATCCCCAAGTTAACACCACCTCATTATCATCAGCCGTTTTTCCTTGTGGTACAGAGCTATGTGGAAGGTTAGGCAAGGTGACTAATAAATCAGTCAATTCTTTTTCTGCTGCTTTGGCAGCTTCTTCCATCTCTTTAATCGATGCTTTTAACGCTGCAGTCTCTGCGCGCTTGCCTTCGGCTAATTCTTTTTGACCGGATTGCATTAAGGCACCGATCTCTTTCGCTGCCGCATTTGATTTCTCTAAAGCGGATTCAGCTTGCTGCAAAAGTGCCTTGCGTTGATCGTCTTGTGCAAGCAATTTCGCTACGATTTCAGCCGCATTCGCAACATGCTTCTTTTGTAAACCGGCGATCGTAGTTTCTTGATACGCGCGAATAAAGGGTAAGGTTAACATAGCTCGGTTTTTAGAAAAGTCCTTCGTTTAATGCATTTAATGCGTCATTCTTGTGGGATGCATCCACCAATAAAGAGATATTGTGTTCGGATGCGCCATACGAAATCATTCGAATTGGAATGTTCTTGATGGCGTCTAAAACTTTAATAGCAATGCCTTCTTTGTCCGCCCAGAAATTACCCACGATGCAAATAATTACTTGGTTCATGTCTGGATCCTCCAATTCCGCGAATTCACGTAACTCACTCATAATCGCATCTAAATGCGTCGTTTGGTCGATTGTCACACTCACAGAAACCTCTGATGTGGTGATCATATCAACCGGTGTTTTGTATTTTTCAAACACTTCAAATACGCGTTTTAAGAAGCCGTAGGCATTCAACATACGTGTTGAGTGAATATAAATGGCCGTTATATTATCTTTTGCAGCGATGGCTTTAATCTCTATGTCAGTTGATTTTTCTGAGATTAAGGTTCCAAAAGCACTCGGTTCCATCGTATTTTTCAAACGAACCGGAACCCCTTTTAATTTCGCCGGGGTGATAGTGCTTGGGTGCAAGATTTTGGCCCCAAAATAAGCCAACTCCGCCGCCTCAGCGAACGAAAGCTCCCGAATAGGGAATGTGTTCTTCACGATACGCGGATCGTTATTGTGCATTCCATCGATGTCCGTCCAGATCTGGACTTCCTCCGCTTGAATGGCCCCACCGATTAAGGACGCCGTGTAATCGGATCCACCACGTTTTAAATTATCTACTTCACCAGCCGGATTACGGCAGATGAATCCTTGTGTAACGAAAATTTGTTTGCCTTTAACTGGAGATAATACGGCTGCTAATTTTTGTTCGATGACGGATAAAATAGGCTCATTATCTTCGTCAATGACCATAAAATCTAAAGCTGGCAATAAGGCAGAACTAACGCCTTCCTCTTGCAAGAAAGCTTCGAAAATTTGCGTAGAAAGTAATTCGCCTAATGCGACCATTTCTTTCTCTTGTTTCACTGAATAAGGTGCCGTAGCAATAAGGCTATCGATGAAATTAAATTCTTTTTCAACAATAGCTTGTCCTTTTCCTAAACCGGCAGGAGTCGAATACAATTCTGTTAAGAATTGATCATAATGCGTGCGTAATTCTTTCGCCTTCTCTTTTGCCTCCGCCGCGTTTCCCGCATTCAAAGATGCCGAAATAGAAAGCAAGGTATTCGTACTGCCAGAAAGGGCAGAAAGTACAACGATTTTCGGTTGACCATCCTCCGTAATTAGCTGACGGATTGATTTCATTCGCTCTGGTTTTCCGACGGAGGTACCTCCAAATTTCCAAACTTGCATATATTCTTGAATTATATTCCTAACATTTTGATGGCTGTTATGGCCGCCTCATCGCCTTTATTTCCGTGTTTGCCTCCGGCACGATCCATCGCTTGTTCTTGCGAATTGGGTGTTAATACTCCAAAAATAACCGGTTTATCAAATTTCAAACTCACATTCGTGATCCCATCTGCCACCGCTTGGCAGATAAAATCGAAATGCCTTGTTTCGCCCTGAATCACACAGCCTAGGCAAATGACGGCATCGATATTCGCTTGCTGCGCCATTTTCTGAGCACCCAAACTTAATTCAAAGCTGCCCGGCACTTTAGCACTAATAATATTTTCCTCCTTTGCTCCGTATTTCAAAAGCGTATCATAGGCCCCGGCATACAAAGCATGCGTCACCTCCGTATTCCATTCAGATACGACGATTGCAAAGGTTTTACCCGAAACATCAGGTAAATGGTCTGTCGTAAAGTCGCTTAGGTTTTTAAGTGCTGAAGCCATAGGATGGGGTTAAAAAAACAAGGGATAAAAGCTCAAGCTCTTATCCCTCATCATATAATCTGTTCTAAAAATTATTCAGAGATAGAGCTTTCTAAGATCGCTTTGTATTTCTTCGCAGGGATCGACTCAGCCGATTGACCGTATTTTTCTACTATGATGGAATACGTATCTACAGCTTCTTTCGCTTGTTTATTTGTTTCATAAGCGTTCGCTAATTTTAACAAATAGGTAGGCGTGAAGAATTTGTTCGGCTTGTGCTCTGCTGCTTTCTTATAGTAATCGATTGCATCAGCGAATGATTTCTTTTCTGAATAGGCATCCCCGATTAACGAGTAAGCACGTGCTTGAACTAATAAATCCGAGCTAGAGAAGTTTTTCAATTTCTCGATGGATTGATCGAATTTACCTTGCTTTAACAAGGTAATACCTAAATATAGATCAGCTAAGTTTTGAGTATTTCCACCAAACTCATCCGATACTTTCGATAAATCTTTCGCTGCGGCCGCTAAAGAATCTGATTCAAAGGCATAAACCGCTTTATATAACTTCTTTTCGCCTTCTGCGTCTTGCGTAGTGGAATACCATTGGTATCCGAAATAGCCAGCAACAGCCAGAACTACAACTCCAAGGATCGTAGCAACGCTAGATTTATTTTTGTCTACTAATTCAGTGACTTTAGAAACTTCTTGTTGAAGCGCTTCTGGGCTTTCAATAATTTCAATCGATTCTACTTTTTCTTTCTTTGCCATAAGGGTCATTAATTCGATTGGCAGATTGTTATAGGTGCCAAAGGACTGCAAAATTATAAAATCTCTTTCATTTTTATCCACATTAATCGAATCTTTTGCATTTTATTTTTCAAATTTGAAGTAAATAAACCTATATGTCGTTTAATCGCCTAGACCAACTCCTTAAACTCAATCAGACTTTTGATATTTGTATCATTGGAGGTGGTGCTACTGGCGCTGGTGTTGCTTTAGATGCAATCTTGCGTGGCTATAAAGTGCTGTTAATCGAAAAGGGAGATTTTGCCAGTCAAACTTCTTCTAAGTCGACCAAATTAGTGCACGGCGGCGTGCGTTATTTAGAACAAGCATTTCGAAATTTGGATTGGCATCAATTCAAGATGGTTTACAAAGCCTTGCACGAACGCAAGACCTTACTTAAGAATGCCCCCCATTTAGCGCATCCACTTGGATTATTAACCCCTTGTTATACGCACTGGGAACGTTGGTATTACCGAATCGGGATGTGGTTGTATGATAAAATATCTGGTAGCACGAATCTAAAATCAAGCCGTGGGTTGAGTAAGAAAGAGATTCAAGCGGAGTTTCCTTCCATCCAATCCCACCATTTAAGAGGTGGCGTTTTGTATTTTGATGGTCAATTGAACGACTCGCGCTATGCCTTAGCCATTTTGAAAGAGGCAGAGCGTTTAGGTGCGTGTGTTTTGAATTATGCGCGTTTGGATTCTTTTGAATTAGGCCAAAAAAGTCTTAAAATCAAGAAAGTACAGTTCACGGACCTTCGCTCAGAAACCCCTTATACGATTGCAGTAAAAGCAGTGGTCAATGCAACAGGCCCCTTTACGGACTCAGTTAGAGTACTAGCTAATCCGCGCTTGAAACCTCGAATGAAAGTCAGCCGTGGGGCCCACATCGTTTTGCCTACAGAATTTTGGCAAGGAGATACCGCCTTATTGATTCCCAAAACGGATGACGGGCGGGTAATTTTCGTGATTCCTTGGCGCGGTTCAGTTCTGGTAGGGACGACGGATGACCCCGATATTCTGTCGGATAATCCGGTTATATCGGAGGCAGAAAAGGAGTATTTAATCTCTTATTTCAATCGTTATTCAGCTAAGAAGGCCTCTTTAGCGGACATCAGTGCCACATTTGTAGGTCAAAGACCCCTCTTGCAAGTCCAACTCGATTCAGCAATGAATACCGATACTAAATCTTTAGTAC
>JBIILT010000228.1:0-3103 GCA_044338355.1 Aquirufa sp. | reverse complement strand
ATTCCAATGGGTCAAGATGCCATGTCACCTGCCTTTCATTCGGAATTTTCCAATGTACCAGAAATGGTCGATTTCATTGAAGCTATGGCCACAGAGACGGGTTTGCCAGTGGGTGTAAAATCTGCCATCGGCAAACTTGAGCAATGGGAAGAATTAGCTACCTACATGGAAAAACACGGCAAAGGCCCTGATTTCATCACCATTGATGGTGGTGAAGGAGGAACAGGTGCGGCACCGCATGCTTTCGCTGACCACGTTTCCATGCCATTCACTTTTGCCTTTGCTAAAGTTTATCAGATTTTCCAACGACATAATTTAACGGACAAAATCTACTTTATTGCCTCAGGCAAATTAGGATTCCCAGAGAAATCTTTGATGGCTTTTGCCATGGGAGCAGATAGTATTCACATCGCCCGAGAAGCCATGATGTCCATTGGATGTATTCAGGCTCAAAAATGTCATACAAACCACTGCCCTACCGGTATAGCAACTTCGAATAAGTGGCTACAAGCAGGCATAGACGTGACATTGAAAAGCGAACGCTACTACCGCTACCATTACACGCTCGTTAAAGAGATCGCAGAAATTACACATGCTTGTGGATATGAACATCCTACTCAAATGACAATGGACGATATCGAATGGTCCATGGGAGACAACAACCGGACGATGGCTCTTTCGAAAGCTTTAGGATATACTAAAACAGAAATAATTTATCCTGGATTAGAAGAATTAGTCAAATGTCCGCATTTAGGTGGTCTAAATGCAAGAAAACGGCTATCTTTGTAAAATGTTATCAATATCCAATTTAAACTTCTATTTCGGAAGTCGCGCCTTATACGAAGGAGCAAGTTTACACATCAAGCCTAAGACTAAAATCGGTTTAATCGGTGCGAATGGAACCGGTAAATCTACTTTATTGCGCCTAATTTCAGGAGAATATACGCCAGATGGGGGGACAATTTCAAAGTCAGGAGATTGTACAATCGGCTTCTTGAATCAAGATCTTTTATCTTACCAAACGGATGATAGCATTTTAAACGTGGCCATGCAGGCGTTTGAAAAACAATTAGAATTACAAAAAGATATTGATGCAGTGCTTCATAAAATGGAATCCAATTATGAAGACAAAGACATAGATGTATTAGCTAAACTTCAAGAAGATTTTGAACGTTTAGACGGCTATACGATTCAATCGCGTACCGAAGAGATTTTGGAAGGTTTAGGATTTAGTACGGATGATTTGAACCGTCCTTTAAAATTATTTTCTGGAGGTTGGAGAATGCGTGTGATGCTGGCTAAATTATTATTACAAAAACCAGCTTTACTCCTACTCGATGAGCCCACTAACCACTTGGACTTACCATCCATTGAATGGGTAGAGAAATATATTCATGATTACGAAGGTTCTATTGTAGTGGTTTCTCATGACCGCTATTTCCTTGATCGCACCATTGAAAATATTGCCGAAGTTTCAGGAGCAAAAATCACACTTTATCCGGGTAATTATTCTTTCTATATGGAAGAGAAAGCCCTTCGAAATGAAATTCAAAAAGGGGCATTTGAGAATCAGCAATCACAAATTCGCCAAACAGAGCGTTTTATAGAACGTTTTAAAGCGAAAGCTTCTAAAGCCAGACAAGTTCAGTCACGTGTAAAAGCCTTAGACCGCATCGATATGATTGATGACGTCATTGATGAGAAAGCGAAAGTTAATTTCAAATTTAACTTTGGAACTGAACCTGGAAGATTTATTTTGTTTTTAGAACATATTTCCAAGGCTTTTGGAGAAAAAGTTATCTTAAAAAACACATCAGCTACCATTAACCGCGGTGATAAAATTGCTTTAATCGGTGCCAATGGAAAAGGTAAATCAACTTTACTACGTATCATTTCAGGTACAGAAAAAATCGAAGGTGAAAGACGAACAGGTCACAATGTGATTGAATCCTTCTTTGCTCAGCACCAATTAGAAAGTTTAACGGTTGAAAATACGTTAATTGATGAATTGAAAGGTACTGGAACAACGAAGACCGAGATGGAATTACGTTCCGTGTTGGGTTGTTTCTTATTCTCAGGAGAAGAAGTTTTCAAAAAAATCAAGGTCCTTTCTGGAGGAGAGAAATCACGCGTGGCTTTAGCTAAAGTTTTAATCTCCGAAGCGAATTTCCTTCTACTCGATGAACCTACCAATCACTTGGATATGCAATCGGTCAATATCCTAATTCAGGCCTTGCAACAATACGAGGGAACCTATGTTGTTGTATCCCACGACCGCTATTTCGTCAGTAGTATTGCCAATAAAATCTGGTACATTGAGGATCATGAAATCAAGGAATACCCTGGTTCATTCGATGAATATGAGACCTGGATGGCTACCAGAGTAACTTCAAAACCAGTTTCTGTGAAAGCAGCTTTGAAAGCCAAACCCGAGTTAGCTCCAGTAGAAGCAAAAACACCTAATCAAACCAAGCAAATTGAAAAGCTGGAAGCAGAGATTATGGAAATTGAAAATGGTATTGCTGCCATAGAGGCGCAAATGGTGGATTTAGCCAATAAAGCGGATTATACTGGTTTAAAGCAATTGGAAATATCTTTAGCAGTTGAAAAGAAAAATTTGGAAACAACCACTGCTGCTTGGGAAGCATTAATTTAATCTTTATGAAGACCTATATCTCGCTTCTGCTATTTCTAGGTCTACCTTTTTTGACACTTAGTCAAATTAAGTCCCGTACACATTATCCGAACATTCGTTCTGTTTTTATACAACAGGAAAGTAAATTAATTCATCCTAATACGATCTTAAATTTAGGTTCTGAAAACCAGGCTAACTTAAATTTCGATGATTTAGGCTTGAATTACCCTAATTACTATTTTCGATTAATTCATTGCCAATCAGATTGGAATCCTTCTCCCTTGTCAGAAATCGAATATCTACAGGATTTCAATGATTTTCCTCTCAGAAACCCAGAATCCTCCCTTGGAACAAAAGTTCCTTATTTACATTATAGTGTCCCAATACCTTCAGTTAAGGTGAGCGGAAACTATATTGCCATGGTATATAATAAACAAAATAAGAAAGATACCGTCCTTTCTATCCGCT
>JBIILT010000227.1:0-3112 GCA_044338355.1 Aquirufa sp. | reverse complement strand
TATTATTTAACAGGTTTAGAGGAGCCCAATGCTGTTTTATTGCTATTCAAGCAACCGGTAACCTTATTAGGAAAGACGGGTACTGAGTTTATTTTTGTCCAAAACCGCGATCCGTTTAAAGAGCTTTGGACGGGTAAGATTTTAGGAACAGAAGGTTTCAAGTCTAAGAGCAAAATGGAAAATGTGTTCATCAATGATCAATTTAACTCATCTTCTATTTCGTTAGCTGGTGTGGATTCCGTTTATACTTTGTACCGGACGGAAGGAATCTTTGCAAAATACCAAGCTAAGCCTGATCCTTTAACGCGTATGGCTTCGTTAGTGGATAGTTTAGTGATGGCGTCTGCTAAGCCTTTGGCATCTAGATCTACTTTAAATACCCTGCGTACTTTACGTGGTATTAAATTACCAGAGGAGATTGCTTTGATTCAAAAAGCAGCTTCCATCAGCGTTTTAGGTCATAATGATGTGATGCGTGCGGTTAAACCAGGCATGAAAGAATACCAGGCGCAAGCCATTATGGAATATCATTTCAAAAAAGAGGGTTCGGAATATCCAGGCTACAATAGCATCAACGGAGCGGCAGAAAATGCCTGTGTTTTGCATTACATCACTAATTTGAAGACGATTAAGGAGGGAGAATTATTATTGAGTGATTGCGCGGCAGAATACCATGGATACTCTGCTGACGTCACTAGAACAGTTCCAGCGAATGGTAAATTTACGGAAGCGCAAAAAATCTTGTATGAAATTGTTCTAGCCGCTCAAGATGCAGGAATTGCAGCTTGTAAGGCTGGTGCCCCTTTTGCGGATATCGATGCAGCTTCTCGGGCTGTCGTAAATGCCGGTCTAATTAAATTAGGAATTGCGGCAAATGAGAAAGAGGCGCGTACGTATTTCCCTCATGGAACTTCACATCATTTAGGTTTAGATGTACATGATTTAGGACCTCGTATTTTAGCTCCGGGTGTTGTTGTCACTGTAGAACCAGGCATTTACATACCAGCAGGCAGTAAATGTGATAAGAAATGGTGGAATATCGGTATTCGTATCGAAGATGATATCTTGATTACAGAGAACGGCAATGTGAATATGTCCAAAGGTTCACCAAGATCTGTTGCTGAAATCGAAAAGATGGCCGCACAAAAATCAATTTTTTAAATCAAATCTTAACTAATTATGTCAACAACAAAAAAAGTAATCGCTTTCCTTTTCGTAGGATTAATCATTTCATCATTTAGTTCCTTTGCTTTAGATAATCCAGATGCCATTGTTGGGGTTTGGAAAACGGGAGAGGGTAACGCGATGGTCAAAATCTATAAAAATGGAAATAAATACCAAGGCAGGGTAGTTTGGTTAAAAGAACCGATTGATCCTGAAACAGGAAAGGCTAAATTAGATAAGAACAACGCTGATCAAGCTGCCAAGTCTAAGCCCGTATTAGGACTAATTAATATTTGGGGATTTGTTCCTAAAGAGGAAAATCTTTGGGATGAAGGAAATATTTACGATCCTAAAAATGGTAATACTTATTCCTCAACCATGAAATTAATCAATGCCAATTCACTAGAAGTGCGTGGCTACATTGGTGTCTCACTCATTGGTAGAACAGATACCTGGACAAGGCAAGTAGCTAAGTAATCAGGCAATAAAAAAGGCTCCGTTAGGAGCCTTTTTTATTTAAGGAGAGACTAAGTTTAAACTGAAATTGAAGTAGAGAGGATTCCCTAGCTTACTCGTGAAATACCGATCAGCATCTTCTTTTCCATCGTATTTGTTCATGACATCAAATCGGTAATTATAACGTAAACCGACCTGTGCACTAAACCATAAAAATCCAGTGATTTTCTTATCCCACATGATTCTTGGTTTAAATTCTCCGCGTTGGATATAAAATAAATCTCTTTGCGTGCCAGGGATAGGCATGGAGAATTGATTGCCTTCTAATTCGAATCCTGCTTGAATCATATTAGAAGTATTGATATTGTATCTAATAAACCCTTTAGCAGGTAATAAGAGCTCCATTCCCCATTTATCGTTGAATGTTTTGTTCCAAAGCAACACAGGCACATAAATCAGTCTACCAGCTCGGTATGTTCGAGCAATACCCGCTCCAATCATATTTTTCTCCGATTTTTTCCACCCATATATTCCGGTAGCACTGAGCGTAAGGGCATTGGATGTCACTTTTGCTTGTTCGTTAAATAAACCATTCACATCAGCACTTGCTTGGAAAATGAGAAAATTAATCTCATTAAGGGGTTTGAAAATCGTCGTATTTAGTCCTGCGCTAATGAGGGAAGATTGATTTAATTGTTTAGCAAAAGCATTGCTACCAGGATTCTCAATTTGAAACTGCGATCCCCAATAATTTGCCCCTAATTGCCAAATGATTTTGTTTGTAGCTACTACGGGAATATTCAATTGTGCCTTAAATGCATTTACTTGGTTAACGTGTCTATCTTCTAGTGTCGAAAGAGATTCAGAAATTCGAATGCCTGGCATGTGAAACTCGCCGTTGTAATCGTAACCAATACTGATGATTTTTTGAGGTGTTTGGTTCAGCACTTTCTGTGTTGTATATCTTTTTACACCCTCAGGTTCGCCATAATTACTGTAATCCTCTAAGACTTCGGTGCTGTCTGTTTGGGAAAATGATAGAAAGGAAAGACTTGCAAATAAGATGGTTAAGTGTATTTTCATGTGTTGATAAGAATTAGACAGCGTAAATATATTCCAAAATGTTTAATCTAACACTAGTTCATAAAAAATGCATTCATATACTCTTTCGAATTTATGAATGCTTGATGTAAGAATAAATGTGGAATCGGAGGGACTCGAACCCTCGTCCAAACCTAGAGAACTGCTGCTTTCTACACGTTTAGATTTGATTATTTTTCGATGTTAGATAGGTTCAAATCAGACCTTACCTACCACTTATCCTCTGGATACTACTGAACCGTTAGAGAAATCGGATTCAGCGACTCTGCATGTCGACGCTCAGAATCCCCCGTCGGCAGAGTTTAGACAGGGCTGAACGATGGCAATTGGTTAGTCTATCAGACTAAGCAGCCATGGCATACGAAGTATTGCCAGCTATAATTCGAAGGTT
>JBIILT010000226.1:0-3118 GCA_044338355.1 Aquirufa sp. | reverse complement strand
GCGAATTAACCGACTCTGAACTACTGCGTCTTTCCGACTGGCTAAAATCTGCTCCTTCAGAAATTCCAGCTATTAGGCATCTCCGCGAAATTCTCGATGACGCCCTGCAAGACGGAGTGCTAAGCAGAGATGAAAAGGAATTACTGCATAAACAAATTGAGCGTACCCTGCCTAGCACAGAGCGAGAAAGACTCGCAATTGCTCGTAAAAATTTGGCTGCATTAGCCAAAGAGCGAGATGATGCGGCAAAAGAAGCTGCAGCGGAAGAGAAACTCAAAGCTAAGGAAAAAGAAGCCGCCGCCA
Organism: Aquirufa sp.; assembly: GCA_044338355.1. Lineage (GTDB taxonomy): Bacteria > Bacteroidota > Bacteroidia > Cytophagales > Spirosomataceae > Aquirufa. The sequence goes on along the minus strand of JBIILT010000226.1, from coordinate 2,815 downwards.
GAGCCTTGGAGCGAATTAAATGGGAAGAAGAAAAAAATTGCCCAACGGAACCTCAGCTAAATTATATACGCAGACTTGGCGGTAAATTAAAAGAAAAAGGCACCAGACTTGATGCCTCACTCTTAATTGAAGAGTTATTGAAAACCAATAGAACTATCACGCCGAGACAGTGGATGATTTTAAGGTTTTGGGACAAAACTCCAGATGCAAATTGGGGTAAACCAGAAGCCAGCCAGTGGATGGATGATTTTTACTCCGAGGATGAAGATCACCAGTTAGCATGGGAGCTATTCAAAGAGGAGAACGGAGAGACTGGAATCTCGAAAGATCCGGAACTAGTCCCGCTTGGATGTGGATCTGAATACCTAAAAAAAATCAAAAATAAACGTAATAGCGGCGAGAATGGACCGAACTTTTTGGGCTTTTTTATTCTAGGCTTAATTGGTTTGGGAATATTGATTTTGCTTCAAAGCATTATAAAGTAACAGAAGGTGATTTGTTGTCCAAACCTGCAAAAAACGAGCTACTAAAATTCGCTAAACATTAAACGCACGTCGGCTGATGGGGGTAAGGTACGAACACTGCGAATATTTTTTTAATAAAATGAGAACATTATGCTTAATGATTGTATGCTTGTTGCTATTATCCGAAGCAAAATGCTATGCACGAATGGGCGAAACACTTGAACAATGTGAAAGGCGATATGGAAAAAGAATTAAAGATAAATTTGAACTGACGCGGTATCAACTTTGGGTATTAAACTCGATACCCCACCTTGAGATGAGGCATATCGGAAGGGACGGGGCGCTTAAAGTTGATGATGAGACCTATTATTTCTTTCGGTTAGACGAATTTGTAATTTGTGTAAAATTTGGGGGTAATAAAGTAGATGAAATTCGTTTTGCGAAATTGTCTAAATTTTCTGGAGATGGGGTTGAGGAAATCTCAATAAAGGAAATAGATGTGATTGTTACTGCGAATAAAACAGATGTAAAATTCAACAGTTTTTATTCGATCTTTAAGGTGCTTATAATTCGCACGGAGGAATATCAAATGAAGCTAAATAAGAAAACGGCGGATGCAAAAAAAGCACTGGAAGATCAAAAAAATGAGGTATTAAAAAAGTTCTGATGACGTGAATCAACAAATCTTTATGCTAAGCCACACCGTCAAAGTCACGATACCCGTCAGGAGAATAGGGTACACGGACATCGAGGTCTTCAAGCCGACCTCCGGTTTTCTGAAGTCTCCGCCACCGCCGGTAATGTGACAGAAATAGAAAAATTACCTTAGTTAAAACCGGCTCCCCGTTTTCGACGCGTAAATTTGTTTTATGTCTAATTATTCTGCCATTACAGGTGCTGCAATTATTGTCGCCTTAACAGCCTTGTTCAACTCGGATACAGAAATTAGTTTAAAAGTAGCGGTGACTGCTTTTTTATTTCTTCTGATAACAACGCGGGCTTCCATTAAAGATCGTATTAAAGAAGATGTCTCCCCAATTGAGTTTAAATTACATTCAATTCACACAGAGTTGGTGGAAAAACCAGCGTCGAAAGACTCTGGAAGTGAAGTGTCCAAGTATGACCCTGCAAATTATCAAAATTATTTGATGGATGCTCGCCGGGAGAATCATAGCCATGAGCTCGCTTCCATACTCTTTTTCATTGGTCTTGTTTGTATTAGTTTGGTAATTGTTAAATATATTATTTAAGACCTAATTTCGCGGCTGGCGACGAGAACGCGAAGTAGAACCTGCGCTGAAAACTGGATTCATAGACAAATTAAACGAAATGAAACTCGATTATAATGTCCAAATGATTGGATATGGGCTATTTATTTTAGCGGTATTTGTTGCAATTGTGAAAGTGGGACCGCCTTCTGAAAAAATTAGTCGCGATGATTTATCCGACGGAGAAACAATAAAGGTCTCTTTAGGAGATTGCCCAAGGGGTTCATCGAGACTCCCTGAAACTGAAGTTAAAAAGTTCCATTCGTTTGTTAATAGTGAATACATTAATAGCTACGGACAGCCGCGTGTCTACATTGGGGCTTACACGGACTGGAATATTGATTCAGTTCACGTTTTGTTTGAAATAGAGTATCTTGATGGAGCTACTCGTCGGGAGATTTTGGGAAATAAAGAAATCATTTTGAGCCCAGATAAAATTATAGTTTTTTTAGTGAAAGAAGAGGATAGAATTAAATATTTTTCTGACGTTAAAAAGTTCAATTATCGTGTTGTTGCAGCATGCGGCAAACTCCGCCCCATGAAGATAGAAATTAAAATGACAGAAGCGTTTAAAAAAATAGAAAAAGGATCCAATGAAGCGTGGACGGAGTTTAAAAAAGAATTTACTGACTTATTTTCCAGATGATACTTAATGATCACATGTCCGGCGTTAATTACCTTCCACCCCCTCTATAGCTTTTAAGTGAACTCTAGCGATAAGCAATACCTCGAATCGGTCGTGCGTAGCGGTAAAATGTCTTACACGCTGCGATTGAGCATCGACATGGCAGTTGGAGCAACTTTGGCTGTGCTGATTGTGACGGAGACTTTTGGTCAACACAATCAAATCGCATGTTTGATCGTGGTTGTTTATGCCCAATTATCCGCAATAAGTATGGGGAATAGTTTTCAGACGGAAGCCAATAGCGACAAGCTCGATATTGTGAAGGGGGGGGGCTGCGATGCGTCGCGCGAGCTGTGGGGAAAAATATACATTACCCAAAGAGAGATGCGTATAAATTTTCTCCTCATTTACTGTTGTCTTAACTTAGCACTGATCATTGTCTCCCTCTGGAAGCTTTT
>JBIILT010000129.1:0-5084 GCA_044338355.1 Aquirufa sp. | reverse complement strand
GAGAAACCCTGTTTTCGTCGAATCCCCAAAAAAGCTGGCAGGCCCCACTAATTTATCCGGCTGACCAAATTCCCCATAGAACTCGGCATGGTCTTTTGGTAGAGCAAATCTAAAAAGGAAGGCACCTTGATCCATTTTAGGATTAGGTATATACTCTTTACCAGGTTGTGGCTCTTCATTTGTAAAATAGGTTTGACGTGCTAAAGAATACCCTAGGTACAAATTAGGCACCCATTTAGGTTGCCAGTTAACAATAAAGGCCTTTAACATTCGAGCAGATTTATTTTTTTTCTCAATCCCTCCTGCCCATAGGGGTCTAAAGTATTTATCTTCTGGGGAATACATACTCGGATTTTCAAGCATTCCTATGAGTCCTTTTCCCTCAAATGATCCTATAGGTGTAAAAACAGGTTTTCTAGTTTGCAGAAAATAATGCAAAAATCCAGATGCCTCATTGGTCATCATGAGGCTATTTTTAAAGCCTGCGCCCCACCAATTATTCTCGGTGGAAATTCCTGTCGCGATGTTTTTGACTTGAAAAGCAACGCGAGATTGCCCTGGGAAGAACGTATTTAACGGAGTTTCGCCAAAACGATTGTAATAATCAACTTGATTATTAATAATAAAAAATATTCGTGTTATATAATTCCCGTCTTGCGGATTACCGACAAACACAGGAGGGGGCGAATTTTCCGCTATCACCCACTCCGGTTGAAGATTAACATCTAAAAATTTCCATGATAAATGTACCCCTAAGCTAGAGCGACGCTGAAATCCAATCGCTGGATAAAGAGTTCCTTGGTTATACCCTAAAGGCATAACATCGTTATAATGAATGGTATGGCGGAAGGTGATATTTTGGAGCGGAGAAGAATCTTTCAAAGGTTCCGCGAACAGTTGTTGTATAGCAGATGTAGAACGAATCATAAAAGATTGATTCTGGTACTTTGCTGAATCAGCCCCATTCATTAACTGGGAATTTCGGTAGGTATCTAGCAAGGAGATATCATCCAATAAAGTCGTCTGGGAGAAGACCGAACAAGACAGCAATAAGAGGCCTAGGACGTACTTTACCATAGAAAAATTGTATTAATGAAGGCAAAGAGATTCGATTTTGAATTCCCGGCTTCCCATAAATAATTAGAGGCATTTACCCACTTTAGATCCCCAGTAAAAAGTAATTTTTTATAGCGATAGCCCCCTTGTAATCCGAAAACATAGTCATCCCATTTCACATCCCTTAACCAAACGGCGTTACCCCCACTCACATAGGTACGGGGCTTATTAGAGACGTGTTGAAACGAAAATCCTACTTTTGTCCAGCCTTGATTCCAACTAATGGCAAATGATTGCGCATCATTTCCATGACCTGCCCCATTCGCTATAATCTGATTATTATTTGTAAAACCTTCGAGTACCTGGCCATGTTCATACCAATTCCCTGCTGGGCGAGTCAAGTAAGAAGGTAATTCTGAGATTCGAATCGCCTCTGCCTCTAATGAAAGGAAAGATCGATTATTCAAGGGATGCAATTTTTTAAATCCGACCATCCAAGCTGACGAGTGACCCATATCTAAATAAAGATCCCGCATATTTTCTTTCGCATCATTATACCCAAATTCCGCGTAGATTTCCGCATGGTTTTTAGGCATTAACCACCGGGTGGAAAAACTTAAAATCTGGTCCTTACTAAGCGTATCGTCATTATATTCGTTTTTAAATAGATTGTTCAGAACAGGGAAATAGGTCTTCATCTCCTTCGCCCCAGGCTTTGAAGTTTCGTAATTCTGGAATGATCTGGATACCGAGAAGAAAATATTCTTTAAAAATCGAGGCTGATAAGATAGAATTATGCCATTGTATTGACGGTTCGGCGGATTAGCCGATAATTCCCGTGTTTTCAAAGCATTATTTTCAAAACCCTGCAAGGAATCCCGAGTCATCCTGCCTAAGATTAATTGAAATTCAAAACTTCCGATCGGGGTCTTCAGCGGCCTAGTTGTATTCAGGCTATAATGCAAAAATCCTGCGGCATTGTTTGTCATTAATAGGGAGGAATATCGTCCCGGACCCCACCAAAGATTTTGATTCGAAACTCCCACCGAGATGCCGCCTGCCTCTAATCGAACAGAAGATTGACCTAAACTTAGGCGATTTAATGAGGGGTTTACTTGGCCCCACGAGTCACTGGTTTGATAATCTGCTGACCCCGTTTGGACATATTCCGGTTTAAATTGAATATGGAGAATACTCAATCTGGCATAGATCCCGGCGCTCGCCTGCATCTGATACCCATTCGAATAGGACATAGCCTGGTCGTTCCAGCCGTATGGACGGGAGGTGTTCAGTTTCTGAGTGATGGAGGCAGGTAATAATATGGCCTGAAAATAGCCTTTTTTATAGCTTTTGATGGAATCTTTTGCCGTCGGATCGATTAATCGATAGAGATCTTGGTAGCTTTGTTTTCCCGTAGAATAAAAGGGCCTGGCTAGCATGGATTGATTCTGATCTACTTTACCTAGTAATTGTAAGTTACGAACCTGTTCATCGATGTCGGAGAATCCGATGGGAATGGCGTTTTGGGCCATTAAAAAAAAGGACGAAAGCAGCAAGCCAGTAAAAATTATGAAGCGCAATTTCATTGAAAATCGTCCTGTTTTTTATAATTTAACAAAGTTATGAATTTATCTGTATCCATGATCACCTTCCAGGGTGCGACTTACCTAAAGGCGCAGTTGGATTCGATTTTAGGCCAAAGTCTTCCCGTTCAAGAGATTATCATCTGCGACGACGGATCCACAGATGGAACTCGAGAAATGCTACTTAATTACGCTAGTCGATACCCACAGATTAAACTTCATTTCAATGAAAAGAACCTAGGCACCGTAGCTAATATGCAGCAATGTCTACGAATGTCGCAAGGAGAAATTATTTTCTTGTCAGATCAGGATGATGTGTGGGAGAGAGAAAAAGTCGAAAAGACACTGACATTTTTTAAGCACCATCCAGAGGCAGAGGCTGTTTTTAGCGATGCTAGTCTTTTGGATGAAAAGGCCAAATCCCTAGAAGGAATCCATTTATGGGAAATTATTGGCTTCCCTTATTCACAAGTAGAAACAAACGATTTTATACGTCGGGTAGATAACGCAGTCACAGGGGCAGGTTTAGCGATGAAAAGAGATCCCGAATTGCTAGCGAAAGACATTCCTGCCATGCCTGGCTTATTGCACGATGGCTGGATTGGGCTTTATTTCGCCGCTAAAAAGAGTCTGCTTGCAAACCCTGAGAAACTATTTCGTTACAGAACACACGACCAACAACAAATAGGTGGCGAGATTAAAGAGCGGGCTAAAGTACTCGATTTTAATCTGGCCCTATACGATGGGGTTCCCGTCATGAAGGATTTTAAAACGTGGAAAGAGTCCATGAAAAGGCTTTATACGAACTTGACATTACCCTACATGCAAAAGGAGAAAATTCAGGATCAGATCGATCTGTATGCGGAATATGGCAAAACCTATTTCCAGCTGCGCGCCAGTTTATTCCTCTTTATTAAAGCGTTCAGCTAATCGATTCCATTGCTTTCTAAAAATGGTATCTGGCAAAATAAATAATTGAAGTGCTAAAAACCAAACCAACGAAAACACGCCTATTACGAGCAAGCGTAATAAAAGCGTGGGAACAAAGAGTTTAAACAAGAAGACAATCCCAACATATGGGATCAAACTTAGTAATTGTTGAAAAAAGACCAGGGTGTAATTCGACAAGGAAATTTCTTTTCGAGTAAAGAAAATAAAAGCCATACAAACAGTTAATTCAGTCAATAATATCGTGATCGCTGCCCCTTTTTCTTGGTAAGTAGGCACTAGTTGAAAGGCCAAAATGATGCTGATTAACATGCCCATAAGTGCAGACAATAGGATAGACTTATCCTTGCCTACGGCACTCAGGATTTGGAACCCAAATATCCCTGACATACTAATTATCAGGATCAAAGGAGCCGTAATCTGCAGAGGCAGAATCGCTCTATCAAAAGCCGTTCCGAAAAAAATGTGAATAATTTCTGGCGCACACGTAATAATCCCGACTACTAAAGGCAGAGATAAACTGATGAGCACATAAAAACATTGCTTTACTAATACCACAAATGCCTCCTTTTCCCCCTTGTGATAAAGACTTACTAAACCCGGAAACATCGCCACCGATATCGCACTTAAAACCCCGATAAAGAGTCGGTTTAATTTCATGGCGGAGGAATAATAACCTACGCTCTCGTTATTTGCTAAAAAGCCTAATAAAATGGTGTCTAAGGAGAAGTAAACCGAAATGGTAAAGATGGTCAGAAACAACAAGGCCATCGGTTTCAAGTGTTTTTTCAGCTCTAATCTAGCGAAAGTAAGACTCGAAAAGTCCAGTAAATCCCACAAACGTTTCCCGTTAAATACTGCTAAAACTACCGCTAAACCCACCTGCATGCGGAAGTAATTCTCGTAATCGTACGTACTTCGAATAAATAAAAAGACGGCTGCGATGAAAAAAAGTCGAATTACTAGAGAACGGATGGCGATAAATTTGAATTGATTCATACCAGAAAAAAACCATTCTAATTGGAAGACTTGCAGGACAAAATAGGCTAAGGCCCAATTAAACAAGGTTTTTTCCGATGCTAGGGGAGCGAGGGTGTGGATAAACACGAGAAATACCAAACTTAAAAGTAAGGTTCCCATGACATTAATGATGAAAATCTCTGTGAAGGTTTTTGTTAATAAGGTTCTATCAGAAGCCGCCTTCGCTACCTCCCGTACACCATAAATAGGAATCCCGAGCGCGGCCAGTAGCACAAAATACCGGGCAAAACTCTCCGCAAAGTTTAATACGCCCACGTGCTCTGGACCCAAGGTTCTAGCTAAATAGGGAAAGGTAATTAGCGGGAATAAAACCTGCGTAATCGCCAGTAAAACGTTATAAAAGACATTTTTCCGAGTCTCCATTAGCGGTAACTAGCGTCTACCATGAGTTTGTACAGATTGCGAAGCATCCTAGGAATGCGTTGGATTTTATAGGCCAAAGGCACCCCATGCACA
>JBIILT010000082.1:0-6468 GCA_044338355.1 Aquirufa sp. | reverse complement strand
TAGCGTCTATCTAATACCTGGGTATAGAAATCCGAGTCGAAAAGCGCCGAGTTTTCCGCGGCCATCGCTTTACAAACACCTTGCACATAGCGGATTTCCTCTAGATTCGTCTTCCCATTAGAGAACACTCGATTGCCCGTGCGAATCGGACGCGCATGCTTTAATTGTACCCCATGCACCACCGCCGTTCTCGTCTGATTAATCAAGCGTTGGATCGTCGGGATCAAATACACATCGAGTCCAGTTCCTGAAATCGAATGTTTAAAATGCGGGCCGGCTGCTTTAAATACAGCTTCGCTATAAAAAGGAGACATAATTTCTACCCACCACGTATCCTGAATTAGGTAGCCAGGCTTGTGTAAAAACTGGCGCAAATTATAATAGGAATCGTGGTGTAAACTAGGCTGAAATACATCTAATTTTTCTAGAGCTGCAATGAAAAATAATTTGTTCAGGTCTGAAACTGAGATGATTTGGTCATCATCTAAAAAGCCGATGTATGCCAACGGAGTTGACACTAAGGATGCGTAAATATTTTGCATCACGTCGCCTTTGCACTCTGATTTTATAGAAATATAGTGTTTAACTGGCGTCGGAGCCTCCGCTACAGCACCACTGTAATCATATAGCAACCAATCAAAAGCCGGCTCCGCATCGAAATGGATGTGGTTCATGGGACTCGAATTTCCATCCCAAGTGATGGCTACGATAGAAGACTTTTTACTCATGTTAACAAAAGTACGATTGTATCGTGTTTCGGCAATAGAAAATGATCCGAATTAATTCAACGGTCATTAAATGTAAGCGTCCCTCCTTTCTAATTAAGGAATCTGATGTTCGCCACGTGGATATCACTTCGGGTACAATGCTCCCGAGTGCTAACTCTTCCGGATTAATCAGCTTTTTATACATATCCACTGGATAGGTAATGCGGGCGGTTTTTTGTAATAAATAAGCCGCCGCCTTCGCATTCAAGGAATAGCCATAAGCTCCATAAACGGATTTAATGAGCGGCTCACCCACTCCATTCTTAATTGAAGACCTCTTTAAACTCACATAGCCATTCCAAGCTCCCCAAAAAAACAGATCGTATTTCATCGCCGTTTCAGACTGTAAAAATTCCGGTTTTAGGATGCGGCTATCGGATTCCAGTACTAGAAAATGCTCCTGAGAATTCGCAGAAGCAATCATTTTCCATATTTTCCGGTGACTCAGAATCACGCCTATTTCCGTAGGTAACAAGGCCTTACCTGTCCGTGTGCACGATTTCTCCATCATCGCCTCTAAAAAAGGCACATGGATTCGCGATGGAAATACCGGCTCCACAACTTCTAAAGCAGGCAACACAGCACGCAAAGCCTCTATATGCGAGTTACGCTCCGTTTCGTGTTCAGAAAAAAGGACGAAAGCGCGCTTAAACATGAGTGAATTTGCTAAACGTGTTGAAAGAACCCGTCGCTAAAGCATCTGGTGTGAAAAAATCCTGCTTACCTCCATCTGGATATAGAATATAATGAGGTTTGCGGCACAGGTACGCTAAATGTATGGGTAAAGAATCTGCCGCCACCACATAATCTGCCGTTTGAATTAGGTCTATTAATTCTTCGAAATTCGAGTAATCGGTGCCAAATCGAGCAACTCTGCCTGGAATTAGAGCACAAATCGAATTGGGTATTTCTCTTTTTTGAAGCCGGGCATCCGGTAAGATCAACACATTGTCACCTTTTCTCTCCAGTCGCTGCAATGGTAAATTATAGGCCTTGTAAACAGGCTCTCCAGTTTTGAAAATAGACTTAAAAGTATGCCCCGTATAGAAATTTAATACCCCTAATCGCGCACTTTGCTCCACGAAATCTGAAGAGCCAGGATTTGCGCTGATGTATTCTTTGATTTTAGACAATTGACTTAAAGTGTCAATACGTAAAAATTCCTTATTGGTAAATAGATTGAATTGCGAACCTGTAATCCCAAAATCCACAAAAGAAATGTCACGTGTCGGAATGCACTTACGAGATACCAAAGCATCATACAAGGGTTTCAGATGCATGGATGCGATAATCTCATCCGAAGGCGCTATCGCTTGCGCCGCTATCGCAAAATCTCCGTAAGCGCGCAATAGAAACACCCGACGCATTATTTATCCGTATAAAGGTAGAGGCAAAGGAAAAGGCCTACGAAAATTCCGGCGATGAAACCTATTAAGCCCAATAAAAGATAAGACTTGCGGTCATCCATTAACGGATACTTAGGCACATCCAATAATTGAATCACAGGTGTCTGAGAAACGAGGGCAATCCGACTCATCTCTAGATTTTTTGTTACTTCCGCATAAATGCTGAAGACGATGGATTTATCTCTTGAGCTCACTTCAGCTGGTACAGACATCGACTTAAACGCCACGTTTGGATCGAGGATCTGAAAGGAAGCTGCGTTATAGGACTTCGCATTTAAAACACGCAACAAAGAATCTCCGCGTGCCTGTAAACGCTGTACATTTGCTAGAGCACTACTCGTTTTCACGTTCACATAATAGGTCGTGGTCTCGTTTAATAGTCGCTCCGCAAAGTTTTTAGAGAACACTTGGTTTTCAGAAACCGAAATAATCTTGAAAATGGAACCCTTCTTGTTCAAACGATCAACGGAAACATGCTTCTTAGCGATTTGCTCGTACATGATAAACAAGACAGAATCCTGGTAAACCGAATGTGCCCCTAAAGAGGCAAAAGAAACGGGTTTGGGCAGTTTCTCGCCTAAACCTGAAAAATCTAAGTACAAATCTGCTAAGGTCTTCCCGGACGTGCCTGAAACAGGAGATAGCAACACTTTTTCGATGATGATGCGGGACTTAATGATGTCCAGGATATTATCCCCTGTAAATACACTAGATCCGCCACCACCAAGGCTTCCTATATCTAATCCTACTTGAGAAGCAATCCCCGCTAGACCTCCGCCACCGGCAGATTTTTCCTCGAGAATAAAGGTGGTAGATGCCGCATAAGCAGGTTTTTGAAAAGCGCGGTAAATTAAGGGACTCACTAATCCTATAACAGCACAAAGAGCAATTAACTTGCTTTGAGAACGCAGGTAAACAAAGAAACGCTTGATCGTTTCGATAACATCTCCCAGAACAACGGTCTTTTTATCTCCCATTATTTTACTGTGTTAATTAATGCAATGATTAATCCCCCTAAGGAAGCCAAACCTGTTCCTAAGGCAATATATTCCGGAGTGGAAATAGGAATCTTTTCTTTCCTCGCGGGAACATATACTTCCGCACCAGGCTCTAGGCTCGGATAAAAACGGAAGAATAGGAATCTTTTCGTCGTTTTAATCTCTCCGTTCGGTCGAACCATATAAGCGTATTGGCGAGATGCGTTAGGCGCAAACCAGCCAGATTCTGCAATTAAACGGCGGAAACCTAAATCTTTTCGGTAGGCTACTTGGCGAGGCACGTTTACCGCACCGAAGGTCTGCACCGTTTGGGTTAACTTAGGCACTTTGATCACATCGCCTTCCTCTAAAATGATATCGTAAAGAGATCCAGGGCGTTTCATTGCCTCTTCTAGTCGAATGCCCACTGGTTTTTCATCCACTAATAAGCCATTCACATTCGAGGCAATTTTTGCCGTGTCTGTAGCTGAAAAGGAATTATTAGAACTACGTTTCGATTGATTCGAAATCGTATTAATCTTCGAGGAGAATAAGGCGTCATCTGCCGCCGTCTGATTAGTGCGCGTCTTGCGAATTAAGATCGCTCCTGTCGCATAACCCATTTGCTTTAAGCCGCCTGCCCTAGTAATGATATCAGAAAGTCGCTCCTTATTGCCTGATAAAGTATAATTCCCTGGATATAGTACCTCTCCTTCTACTGAAACCGAGATTTGGGAACGGTAGCTAGGCGATTTACGCACGGAGATGATATCGAAAGGCTGTAAAACAAAGTTGAGCTCCTCGGCTTTGGCACTACCTAAATCAATAGATTGAATAATCGAATAGGCCGTCGTATCTGTCGTAGACTTGGATGAAAGTCGACGTGATACCTCGATGCGCGAACGCGAGGCCCCCTCTTTAAATCCGTCTGCTAAAAGAATGAGGTCTTGAACACGCATGTTATCTGCGTACGCAAAAGTAGCTGGACGATTCACCTCCCCATTAATGGTCACGGAATAGTTCTCCCGCAAGCCTGTAAGTGAATAAATATGAATTTTATCTTCTCGTTGCAGGCGAATCTCCGTCTTGCCTGAAAGCACGTCTTTGACATTAAAATGCAACATAGCCGGCGTTAAATCAGGATTTAAACGGCTTACAAGTGCCCGATCTTGAAATGCATTTTCCTTTACGTGAGCCGCGGTTAATAATTCTTTCAGATTCGAGAATTCATTTAAACCATATTCTCCCGGATAATAGACAGCGCCATCGATAGTTGCCCGGTTTGTATAGGTATTTGCCAAAGCATCTACCACCAACGTATCCCCTGAAAGCAAATTAAAGGAAGCTAGACTCTCCTGCTTCACGGAATGCACCTCAAAACCAGTCGATCCCATCCGCTTCACACGAATCCGCTCCTTGTAGGCCCTATCCGCAAAACCCCCAGCATAACGCAACACATCGGCCGCATTTTCGCCTTTTTTTAAATCAAATAAGGCATTTTTCTTTACAGCACCACTCACCACCACACGAGACTCGTAAGTCCCCACTCGTATCACATCTTCATCCTGTAAGATCCGGTTTTTAGACAGATCCCCCTTTAATAAGAAGTCATACAAATCGAGCGCCGTAATCGTCTTCCCGTTTCGTACAAGTTCAATTTTACGGAAAGAGCCCAGGTCAGATGGACCTCCAGAAGCATACAAGGCATTCATTAGGGTAGAAAGGGACGAAACCGTATAATTTCCCGGCTTCTTTACCTCGCCCACTAAAGTCACTCGAATAGAACGAAGCTGACCCAATGTGACCATCACGCGCGTACTGCCACCTGCGATGGTCGTGTAGATTTTAGCAGCTGATTCGCGGATGCGTACTTGTGCTTCATCGATCGTCAGTCCACTCACTTTAATAGGCCCCAAATTAGGGAAACGAATATACCCCTCCGTGCTTACCTTTAATTTTTTAGTGCTCTCGCTCAGACCGTAAATATCCACAATTAACTCATCCCCCACGCCTATCACGTAGTTACGTGGCGTAGAAATGGTCAAATTAGGCTCAAAACTAAGGTTTTGGTTCTCAAAAATCTCAGAACCGAAAACACGCAAGCTAGAAACCGCAGCTACTGATGACGGCCCCGTGATAGCCATATTCTTACGAGGCATCGTGATTTCCTCCGAAGTTTTCGTCCGATATCCATTCTCTGATTTCCCAGTCAAAGGGTCCAGAGAAGCAATGCGGCGATTTAATACGATGATTTGATCTGCAGGAACCCCCTTCTCTTTCAAGGCTTGTTCTACCTCTTGGGGCGACATCCCCTGTAATTTGTATTTCAACATGATCTGCGCTAGTTGCTGATCACTAATATTGTTAATGTCTACCGGAATATCTTGCGCAAAAGCAGGCAAGGCTAGTAAGAATAATATAAGTATTCGGAATGCTTTCATCTCTCTAATTTTTAGGTCTCCCTTAAAGGAAATAAACCATTCTACAAAAATACCATTTTATTTTATGAAGCGGTGAAAAAATTATTAAAAGCGAAAAGACCTGTATTATTTCCGATCTCTCAATTTAGTCATGGGCGTTTCGAAATAGGTATAAATCAGATGTGCAATACCGATAACCAGGCACCAATAGAGTAAGTACCGAATTCCTCCTTTCCAGGCGCGTGATTCAATGAATAAACTCCAAGGAATTTTACGCAATATCCAGGTTTGGATTAATGATAAATTAATAAGGTACATCGCATATGAATGTACACTCACAAAGGTTATTACAGAAGGGATAAAACCTGGCCTAGGTTTATATTTTGATAAAAAAGGCAATAAACAAATTGCCGCTATGGAATTAAATGTAAACGAAAATACTGCCTGAAAAATCCCAATTTTAGGCATAAGTACGGGCAGCAGGAATTTAGAAGAGAGAAATAGCAAACACCCAATTATCAAAAATACTTTCGGAAATCTATTCCAAGCTGCAGGCTTATAATGATAAACATAGGCCGCTAAAACGCCAAACATTATTCCATCAAGACGTCCTAACACTTGTTTTCTAAACACATTATCCCACAACTCCTCAGAAATTTCTGTATAGTTTAGAAATTGAACGTAGCGATAACTGGTTACCACTGTAATGAGGGTGATGGCCGTAATAAGGATCGCCGCTCCAGAGGAGATTTTTAAATACTTCCATTGCAAGAAAATTAGCAATGGAACGAACAAATAAAACCACTCTTCTACAGCAAGGGTCCATGCCTCTGGAAAGAAAATAGGGTGAATGGTATTGAAATTTTGGAAAAAGACGAAGTAAGGGGCTGCGATACTA
>JBIILT010000225.1:0-3164 GCA_044338355.1 Aquirufa sp. | reverse complement strand
TCTTCTCTAAACCTAAGGCCTGGCAACGCTCATCCGTTAAAGACACACACATCAAACCGCGCGCCTCCTTAATCATAAAATTGACTATTTCAGGTGTGATCGCTTCTGAGGCGCAAATCATATCGCCCTCATTCTCCCGATCCTCATCATCAGCAACAATAATTATTTTACCGTGGCGAATATCTTCCAGGGCATCTTCAATACGATCTAAGCGAATTTTATCTAACATTTTTTAGGCATTTGAATCAGAAACACAAAGTTACACGAAATAATTCCCATTTTGACTACCTTTGTCAATATGTTCATCGAGGCCATAAATCTTTCTAAAACCTACGGAAAACAATCTGCCGTACAGAACCTAACCTTTCACTTAGAGGAAGGTCAAATTGTGGGTTTTCTGGGTCCGAATGGGGCTGGAAAATCGACTACCTTGAAAATGCTTTTGGGGCTCATTAAACCTTCATCAGGTTCAGTTACCATCGATGGAAAAGACCCACAAGAACAGGAAATTACCCTTAAAAAGCAGATTGGCTATTTAGCTGAGAACAACCCGCTCTATCCAGAAATGTATGTTCGGGAATTTTTGGCCTTCATCGGAACTATTCATCAAATCGCCCGCCTCGAGTCTCGCATTCAAGAAGTAATCGAATGGGTCGGACTCCAGAAAGAAGCTCATAAAAAAATCCAAGAGCTTTCTAAAGGGTACCAGCAACGTGTAGGCATTGCTATGGCGATTTTACATGATCCTAAAATTTTGATTTTAGATGAGCCTACGAGTGGTTTAGATCCAAACCAAAGGGATGAAATCAGGTCCCTAATCAAAAGCCTACAAAAAGACCGTATTATCTTATTCTCCAGCCACATTCTATCCGAAGTGGAAGCCATATGCGATCGCGTGCTATTGATTCATGAAGGAAAACTTGTGAATGATAGCCCTCTCAAGGATATTAAAGATTTAGAGAAATTCTTTAAAGAGAAGACAAGCTAAAGGAATCTGCATCCAAATGGGCAGGGAACTTAGCCCGAAATTCCGTTAATGCTTCTTGTGATAATTCACTTGTTAAGATTTGCTCATCAGCCTGTAAGTCCATTTGCAAATCACCTTTGAAATCCACTAACAGTGAATCTCCAGCATATTCTAAGTCATTTGCATCCTTGCCCACTCGATTCACACCTACCACATAGACTAAATTTTCAATCGCTCTCGCTTGCAACAAGGTTCTCCAGGCCTTCGCCCGCGGAGCAGGCCAATTTGCTACATAGATCGCGGCATCATAGGCCATACCTACATTCCTAGACCAGACAGGAAAACGCAGATCGTAACACACAAATAAGGCTAGTTTCCAGCCTTTATAGGTTACGATAACTTGTTGGTCTCCGGCTTGATAGAATTCATGCTCCCCACCCATGCGAAACAAATGACGCTTGTCATAGGAAGTATAGGAACCCGATGGCTCTACAGCATATAAACGATTGTAAAAAGAAATACCGTGTTTTACTTTTAAGGAACCTACGACTAAGGCTCCCAAACGATTCGCCTGAATTTGCATCCACTGCAGGGCCGGACCTTTACCTATTTCAGCCCCAGCGGCCGTCATAGAGAAGCCTGTAGCAAACATTTCAGGCAATACGACAACATCAGACAAACCTGTCAAATGAGCTAATTTTTCCTCTAATTGAGCACAATTAGCAGCAGGATCTTCCCAAACTAAATCGGTTTGAACTAAACTTACCCGTAGATTTGTCATGATTGCCGGTATTTATTTGGCAATATAAGAATAATAGATTTTCAAACGAGCCTTAATTGCTTGCAAAGGAACAAAACGAGCACTCTCATTATTAATTCCAGAATTTCCTGCCGCATTTGTAGTCAAAGCAGGTGTAATAAGCCAACCTGAGTTTGCTTGTTTACCTACTAACAGAGACTGAATAGCAGTTGTAACATTGAAGGTGTAAGTTCTTGAAAGTTGATTTATGCCGGCTGTATTAACACCTGAACCACCTTCAGACAATAAATATTTCAAACCATAACTATTTCTAAGTGTACGATTCGTAGCATTTGTCTCTACAATGGATAATTGTCCCACTGTATTTATTAAATCGATATTATCAGCAGCCGTCAAAACTAATTCCGCTTTATTAACAGCCACATTTCGATTACCTTTCAAGTTCATTAAATAAGGAAACTCAATCTTAGTCGATAAACCTGTTCCTGCTTGAATATAGGTTAATCCACTTGTTGCGGAAGATGAAACGATATCTCCAGGGTTTCTAAGTGCAGCGAGAGGTCCAGATTTAGTGGACTTTATTTGATTAAATCGAGCTAAAAATTCAGGATAATAGGTATTTGATAAAGAGAAATAATAATCTATGTGGTATTTTGTCGTATCACCTGGATTATGAAAATACAAGGTCATTCGAGAAAAACTTGGATTAAAATTAATGATTGCTCCCGGGGATGA
Organism: Aquirufa sp.; assembly: GCA_044338355.1. Classification (GTDB taxonomy): domain Bacteria; phylum Bacteroidota; class Bacteroidia; order Cytophagales; family Spirosomataceae; genus Aquirufa. The sequence goes on along the minus strand of JBIILT010000225.1, from coordinate 702 downwards.
TGCGGTTGATTTAAACAACATTCCTGGGAAATAATCTCTAAAACCCTTATCTCCTGCAGCCACTTTCGCATCTGCATACTTACTTAACAATTCACGTCCAAAGGTGTCTGACATTCTGAATCGGAGTGTATCAAATTGAGCTGAATCTCCATTCATAGCTTTCGTCCGAATAGGGCGAGGGCTGAACGTATGACGACCTAAAATAGAGGCATCAGACCGAACGGTCGAATTAGCAAAATAATTCGTCTTTAAACTCAAACTATCGAGCAAACGATACACACTTACTGTTTGAGTTTTTGTTGTATCACCTTGAAATCCAGCATAAACAAGTCTCAAATTCAAAGAATCGTAGACTGATGTTGTTTTCGCAAATAAGGTGTCAATATTTGATATTTGGGTAAAAAAGGCGGATTCAGTGACACCCAAAACAGGATGACTAAAGCTACCCATTAATAAGGTACCAGGCGCACCTGTATAGATCGAATCAATTAATACAGTCGACGATTTAATCGTGATTGTATCCGAATAATTCAAACCCACTTCCACACTAAATAAATCGTCGCCGATTTCTTTAGGTAGATCACAGGATGCAAGGAATAAGGAAAGAATTCCTACCCATTTAATTGCCGGACATTTCCAAGTATGTTTTTTCGAAGAAATCGAGGTCATTATCGGCAATATTTTGAGAAGTTTTATGTTGAT
>JBIILT010000023.1:0-11610 GCA_044338355.1 Aquirufa sp. | reverse complement strand
CACCAAACCAATCCATTGACCCGGTTCTACGGAGAAAATGATGCCTAGGGCAATAACCACTAAGATTCCGAGGAAGACTTCGATTTTCGCGATGGGCTTTTTCTTTGCGATGGGCTCTAAAATAGAGGTCCAAAATGTCTGGGTAGAAAGACCGGCGAGGCACATGGCGACGGTGGAAACTTTGGCAGCCCCAAAAAACAGCAACCAATGCATCGAAACAAACACGCCATTCAATAGCCAGATCTTTAAAACGGAGGCAGGAACCTGAAAAGATTGCTTGGAAGCCGCTAAAATAAGTCCTAATCCCGCCGCCGCAATCACGCAGCGAAAGAACACAATTGTGAGGGCATTCGCCTCTGTTGCATTACCTAAAATGGCAGTAAATGCATACAAAATCACAATAAAATGTATCTTAAAATAGTCGAGAAGCCGAGGAGCCTGTCTCATCTTTTAGCGTGGAATGGTATAATAAAGTCCCACACCCACGGCAGAAAATACGATGTTGGGCAGCCAAACCGCTAACAACGGAGGCATCCCTCCGCCTTCCGCGATTCCCTTACTCATCATAAAGAAGAGAATGTAAATGAAGGCTAAACTGAAGCCCAAGGCGATTTGAAATCCCACACCTCCACGGGCTTTTCGAGCCGAAACCAAAAAGCCGATGATCGTTAAAATCATGACGGAGAAGGGGTTCGCGAAACGAAGGTATTTTTCGATTTGGAAGACTTCGATTCCATCAGCGCCGCGTGATTCCACTAAAGCTATGTGGCGATTCAGCTCTGGCAGGGTAAAGGTTTCGTGTAATAAGTGCTTGTTCTTGAAGTCCTTAGGAAATAAATTAAGCGTCGTGTCAATCATCTTCCCAAATTTCAAAGTCGTAGCTCCCGTCGTCCGAATACGGTAATCGTGTATCGTCCACTTCCGAGAAGTCGAGTCCCATGTTATCCGATCTGACATTAGTTTTTGTTGAATTTCTGTTCCCTTGATTCGCTCTAAACTGAATCGATAACCGGTATTAGATGTATTATCATAGGTCTCTATGTAGGCATACACATCAGGAGCAATCTTGATGTGCACGTCCCGCTTATCGAAATAGTAGGTATTATTAATGTATTTATGCTCAAAGGGGACGCGAACCTTGTTTGCATTTGGCACAATCCAACCTATCATAATAAAGGTGCCAATCGCTAAGATTCCCGAACCAATCAGGTAAGGGCGCATTAAGCGAGTAAAGCTTACCCCTGAACTCAGAATCGCGATGATTTCCGTTTTCGCTGCGAGGTTTGCAGTAAAAAAAACCGTTGCGATAAAGACCATTAGTGGACTGATGTAGGAAGCCCAATAGGGAATGAAATTCAAATAATAATCTAAAAGGATTTCCCTAAAAGGGGCTTGCTTTCGAATGAAATCATCGATTTTCTCCGTGTAGTCGATCACCATCACAATTAAAACGATGATGAAAACGGCGAAAACGTAGGTCTTCAGAAATTTCTTTAAAATGTAATAATCAAGAATTTTCATGCTTAGCAGCAGCGCTTGGATCGAATTTTAAACCAGAGAACCAATGTATAAATAATACCCGAGCCGTCCTAAAATTAAACGGCACTAATAGGAGTGAAACCGTCGTGATAGGCACCACATAGCCCATTGCAGAAGGATCGTTCAGGAAATTAAAGATTAAAATTCCACCTACTAACATGATTCCCACCGAGAAAGCGTAAGATAAATACATGGCACCAAAGAAAAAACCAGGCTCCACTTCGTAACGCACCCCGCAGGAAGGACAATTCTCATGCATCTGAGCAAAATTAAAGACATTCCACCACTTAAATTTGAAAAGACGACCTTCGTGGCAATGTGGACAACGGGCATTCACCATGGCCGTTAACTTATTAGGATTAGGCATATTATAGGGGAAATTATGCCCAAAGGTAAAGAAAATTAGACGATTAAATGTAACAAAGGTCACGTTACGACGTCTTTTCGTATCTTTGCTAAAATTAAACACACTCTTATGTATTCAACATTCGTTACCATTCACTCGATCTTGTTTCTAGTCGTGTTAGCACTAGGAATTTTATCTATCTACAAAGGTTTAACAGGCAAAGTATTTACGGAATCTGATCGTAAAGTAGGCTTGTTCTACATGATCTCTTTGCACACGCAATTGTTAATCGGTTTAGTACTTTACCTAGCGCTTAGCCCGGTGACAACTGCTGCTTTTGCTGATTTTGGCGCAGCGATGAAAGATCCAGCAACTCGCTTGATTTTAGTAGAGCACGTGACGGTTAATATCATTGCGATCGTTTTAGCGACGGTTGTTAATGCCAAAAACAAGAAAGCCATCACCGATGCCGCGAAATTCAAAAACATGTGGTTATTAAATGGCCTTGGTTTGGTATTGATTTTAAGCCGTATTCCTTGGAGCCGCTTAGCTGCTTTATTTGCCTAAATAGATTTGAATGAATAAGTGCATTTTTTTAGATCGCGATGGCGTTCTGAATGTGGATCGCGTGGATTACGTGTACCATTTAGGACATTTTGTGATCCCCCCCGGCGTGAAAGAAGGCTTACAGGCTTTAAAGGACGCAGGGTATTTATTGATTGTCATAACGAACCAAAGTGGTATCGCAAAAGGCGTTTACAAACGTGAAGACGTGTATTTAATTCACGATGCAATCCAAGAAGGAACAGGTGTAAAATTAGATGACATCTATTTTTGCCCCTACCATGAGAACTTTGATAGTCATTCACTGACGCGCAAACCTGGATCCTTATTAATCGAGAAAGCCGCTGCAAAATACAACGTAGATATGGACGCCTCCTGGATGGTGGGCGATCACGAACGCGATATTACGGCAGGAACAAGAGCCGGTTTAAGGACCATTCGTTTAGCCCCTGTTGGAACTGAAACCATAGCCACGCATTTAGTAGATGATTTACTAACCGCTTCTAAACTAATCGTTACGTGAAAAAAGTCTATTTAAGTGATGCAGGTCCCAAAGTTTCACCTGCCATTTATGGCTTCTGGCGCTGGGAAAAAGAAGACAAGAAAATGGACGAAATTGTTCACTTCTGTCTAGATAAGGGCATCAACACTTTTGACCATTCGGATCGCTATGGTGAGTACACGGCGGAGAAAACTTTTGGAGAGCTTTTGGCGAAAAAATCCATCCAGCGCTCTGACATCGTTTTGTTCTCCAAATGCGGAGTAAACATTCCCTCCCCCGCAAGACCCGATTTCCGTGTTACACACGTGAATACATCCGCAGCCCACATCACGGCATCGGCTGAAAACTCGCTTCGTAACTTACAAACAGATTATTTAGACGTCTTTTTATTAGACCAATTAGATCCCTTATCGGACATCGAGGCGACTGCATTAGCATTAGAGAAATTAAAGAGCTCGGGAAAAGTAAAAAACATAGGTGTTTCGAACTTCTCGGTCTACCAACACCAGTTATTGGTTTCCTTCCTAAACATCCCGATCGTTTCTAACCACATCGACTTAAACTTGTTAAACACAAGCGCATTAGATAACGGAATCGTGGATTACATCAAGCAAAAATACATGCGGCCATTAGCGGTTTCCCCATTAGCAGGCGGTCGCATCGAGCATGGAACAGACGAGCAAGCGCTAAAATTGCGCAAGAAACTAAACAAGATGGCTGCGAAATACGATAGCAATATCGAATCAGTTGCTGTGGCTTGGTTGATCAAATTAGGGGCCTTGCCTTTAATCGGAACGCTCGAAGAAAACCGTATCCAAAACATCGTGGATGCGTTTGCGATTGAGATGGATCACCAGGATTGGTATGAGTTGTATAATACGAGTCGTCCTGCACCTGCGGTGCTGGACTGAGATTAGAGATAAGAGAGTAGAGAGAGGAGATAATAGAGTAGAGATAATAGAGTAGAGAGTATAGATTTAAAGCATAGAGCATAGAGCATAAAGAATAAAGAGTGGAATAAAAAAGAGGCTTCGGTAATGAAGCCTCTTTTTTATGGTTTAATTAAAATTCAATCCTCTTGCCTAACAAAACTTGAGGTTTCATTTTGGAACCTCAAGTTTTGTTAGTGTTCATGAAAATAATTCAATTTTTAAATTGTCAAAATTAAAAGCGCTTTTAAAGCAATTACCGCGCTAAATGCTTTTGAATATGTTGGTAACTCTTTAAGATTAATTCAGCCTCTGTGGTATAATTCTTACGCCAGATACACGCAGCAGGCAATAATGGAGTGAATGCCTCTACGACTAACCAGCCTTTGTAATTCATTTTCTCTAGATGTGTAAACACATTATCCCAATGCACTTGTCCCTCCCCTAAGGTGGCCCGAGTACTTTCAGATAATTGAATATGTCCCACCTCATCCGCAATACGGACCATGGCTTCACCCGTATTGAATTCTTCAATGTGTGCATGAAAGGTATCAAACATGATCTTCACATTCGGATGATTAATTGCTTTCACCAAACTGTATAGTTGGTCTGCAGAACTCACCACATAATTTTCAAATCGATTTAAATACTCTAATCCCAAAATCACATTTTTTTCTTTGGCATGATCCGCCACGGCTAACATACTTTCCTTCGACCAATCTAATTCTTGTTGGGTCGGTGCCGCACCCGAAAACACCGCTAATGCAGAATGAAAAGGCCCAGAAAGATAAGACGCGCCCAGATACGCGGTAATATCTACGGCTTTTTTAAGAAAATCGACTCCTTTTTGACGCACGGCCGGATCCGAAGAAATGGTATTCATATCCGCTCCTAAAAAAGTAACTGTGAAAACGGTTAGTCCCAGGCGGTCTATTTCCGCTTTCCAAGGTTTCCAATAATCCTGGTCTACCACAAAAATGGGTACCTCAACGCCTTCATAACCCACTTCTTTTATGTAGGCTAAATGTTGGATAATGGATTCATTCATGTCCGGCCCATAGACCAGCGTATTCATTGCAATCGGGTATTTCATTGTATAACTATTTTGAATTGACCATTCCTCTGTAAGGAACATTTATATCTAATTTTCCGGCCCATTTCTGTGGGACTTTCAGACCTAATTCCCAATGGACAGCATTGACTACAAGTCGTTGAAAAGGTTCAACTGAAAAATCCTCTGGATGCCCCATGGTGGTAAAAAACACGCGCCCTTTGTATTGATTTTCCCACGTCCATGCGATGGGTTGGTCTTCTGCTTTCTTGTCGGGATTCACCGCTTTGCCCATCAGTAGCCACTCGGTTCCTTTGGCTGGGTAATCAGGTAAAACGCGGTATAACCATGACCTAACATGAAATGTAGGGTCTACCCCCGTTAAAATTGGGTGCTTAGCTTTTTCTGCAATGACAGAGGCATCGGTACTAGCGTTGTGGCCATAATGGGTATGCTGAGAGGGTCCACCCCATCCCGGAGGCGCTCCAAAGGCTCTTTCAGCAAAGCCATTATAAGCAACTAATGGATCTGTTTGCGGATAGTTAAACGAATGTGTACTTGTCCGAAATCCCATGATCGGCTTTCCAGATTGTAAGTAGGCCTCTATGTGAGCCACTTGGTCTGCTGGAAGTAGGCGCCAGCGAAGAAAAAATACGGCTAAATCTGCCTCCGCTAAAATTTCTAAACCCGGTATGTCTCGCTCCGCATTTTGATCCGGAAATGATTTTAACACCTTCGTCCGAAAGCCATATTCTTTTTCTAAAATCGCAGCTAATAAGGGAAGCGTATTCTCCCCTGAGTATTCATGGTCACCACAAACAAATACCACCAGGGGCTTCTTCGCTTTTATGGGGTCAGGTTCACTCGAAAAACTTGGCACAAATGCCGACAAAATAAATACAGCTGTCAGACTAAAATGAATTAATTTTTTCATGGTTATTTTTCGATAGGGTGTTCAGATAATAGCATATTGGCATTATATAAATCCTTTTTGTCAGCAATTTTAGCGCGCACTTCCTTCACTTTTTCCGGGTCGATAGGCGTTGCTTTATTACCAAATGAATTTCGAATGTAGGTAAGAACTGAGGCAATCTCTTTATCGGACATTAAGCCGCCATAAGGGGTCATCGGAACTTGGCCGGCATATTTAACGCCATTCAATTCCATAGGCCCCATGATTCCCTTGAGCACTAATTTAATCAAACGCTCCTGGTTTCCCGTGACCCAGATGGAATTAGATAAGGGAGGAAAACCAGAGGAAGGAAGACCTTTTCCATTGGTCTGATGGCAGGTAGTACAATACCCTTCTTTCGTATATAATTTTTGACCAGCGGTATACAATTCTAAATCTTTCCCTTTTAGAGATGAAACGACAGCTGCTTCTTTAATTTTAACCACGTTCACACCACTCGCATGAGCGACGGCTATTTCGTATGGTTTATCCATCCAAGGGTCTAGCGGATGTTTTTTTGCCAAAGCTAGTATGGGCATAGCCGTTTGTTTCGGTAACCAAGAGGCGGCCACAAAAGCCTCCATTCGAACGCGCCCGTGTTTATCCTCCACTGCTTTTGCTAATAATGCCGCTTGGTTTTTCACTTGGTGGCCCGTGTAGCGCAAAACGCGAACGGCAGCCGCACGAACATGGTAATCTTTTGATTGCAATAGTTGGTTTAATAGTTTTTGGTCTACTTTATTTAATCCCCAAGAAACCCACAACGCCTCTAACACATGATGCTCATAATCGGCCTCTTTTTTATCCAGATTCGCAACCCAGGCCGTAATTTTAGGCAATACATCTGCTGCCTTGCGCCCACGGAGTTCTCTGCGCACCCGGTAGCGCGTTCTGTATTCAGGCAATTTTAAATTATCTAGTAACTGATCGATAGATGCACCATAAACTTTGGCAGGCGTCACTAAAGGCCTTGAAGGATACGTTACTCGGTAAACGCGACCATGCGTATGGTCACGCAATGGATCCCGGGCATTGTGCTGCATGTGTCCAATCAAAATATTGTGCCAGTCGATCACATAAAGTGAGCCGTCGGGAGCAAATTCCATGTCAACAGGACGGAAATTACGATCCTCCCCTACAATCAAATCTTGGCGGTGCTTCGACTTATATCCGGTACCATCATCGGTTAATTGATGTTGCTTCATTCCTAAAAATCCGATGGTATTATTAATTAAAAAATCGCCTTGCACATTTTCAGGGAAATGACGACTAGAAACAAACTCTAAACCGGAGGTAGGCCGAACTAAATGTTTTTCTTCCACTAAGGTGAATGACTTGTGACCAGTTTGACCGTAGCGATTTTTAGTGGACCCAGGCATCATCCAGCGAACGTCTGGTCCAGAGGTTTCAGCAAAAAAGTTTTGACCCCATTTGTCAAAGGCAATTCCCCAAGGATTCGGTATTGACAACTGAGCTACTCGCTCTAAATGATGCCTAGCAGGATTATACCGCATAAAGCCCCCATTCGTTGCGCGAACAGTGCCGTAGGGTGTTTCTACATTCGTGTGCAAAAATACCCCTTCTCCCATGTAAATTGCCCCTGATTCGTCTGTGACAAATGCGGAGATCTCATGGTGCGTATCATGGTCGTCAAACCCACTTAAAATGACTTCCTTCGTATCCGCATGATCATCGCCATTCGTATCTTTTAATAATACCAAATTTGTTCCTTGACTTACAAATACCCCAAATTCCGTGATTTCCATCCCAACCGGAACGTGCAAACCTTCCGCAAAAATTGTTTCCTTATCCGCTTTCCCATCCTGATTCGTGTCTTCCAGAATGATGATTTTATCGTTAGGTTTCGGATCCCCCGGCTTATAATGTGGATAGGATGGCATACAAACGACCCAAAGTCGGCCCTTATTATCGAAAGTCATTTGAACCGGTTTGGCCAAATTCGGAAATTCCTCTTCCGAAGCAAACAGCTCAATTTTATATCCAGGAGCTACTTTAATGGCATTTAGCGCCTCCCCCCCATACAAGTATTTCAAGCTGCCGTTTTTATCCGGATTAAAATTTGTTTTTACGGGATCTAACTTCCGTGTCTTGGCATCTGCTGCTGCTAGATCATACGGAAGCCCTTTGATTGTTGCTTGGATCGCAGCCTCTCGATTATCCGTCATTTGACGAATTTTTTCGATCTCAGCAGGATAATTATCTGGTCCAAACGGATTGTAACGGCGACCATATACATGAACCCCATTGGGAATTTTAAAGTCGGTGTGCCACATCCAGTTTTTCTCCGCAACGGCTGTATACACCTCCGCTCTTTTAGATTCGATGGCAGTCGATTTCTTCCCAAACACTTGATCCGCAAGTAATAAGGCTAATTTTTTGTAGCCCGCCTCATTTAATTGAAACCCGTCGATGGTCAAATCCTCAGCTGATGCTGCATACCATTTCTTGGAGGCCTCAAACGCATTAATGAATAAAACATTATTCTTCTCACACACTTCCTTCATCGCCTGCGCGTACAAAGTGATGTTCGCATTCTGAACCGTTCCGTTAGGCAAATCTATTTTAGCGCTTAGATCTTCAAAAGCCGTAGGAGAAACAATGGCAAGTTGCGGAGCTGAAACTCCATTGTATTTTTGTGCCAAAGTGTGCTGGATGAATGCCTCCAATTCTGCCTTATAATTTGCTATCGAAGCCTTTCCTTCGTAGGATTCACTATATCCAAAAAAACCAATGACAACATCCGTTTTTAACCGGCTCATCCATTGGTCATGTGTGTCTAGGTGGCCTTCACTTTGTGAGGCGTTCGCGAATTCCGATTGGAATTTTTCCGCTCCCGGAAAAGCCCAAGGCAACATACGAGCTGAGTGCGGCCGAAATCCAGGTGTATCTCCACCGTCGCACATATTGCGAACCAGTAGATTAAAGGTGGGATAACGAAGATGTAATTCTGTTTCAAAATGATCATAATTGATCATGCGAGAGCCCAAATTGCCGCCTACTAATGCGATCTTCGTATTTCCTTCAATCGATAAAAAAGTAGGAGCTTTGGGCTGAAAGAAGCTAATCGTAAAAACGGAGATTACGATCAGAATCAATCCGAGTTTTATTTTATGCGACATTTTGAATAATTTTTATAAGTAAATAGGTTTTTCAAAGTATAAACTAAAGAAAAAAATTAATTCAGCAAAGAAATATTAAATTCAAATGGATTCAGAATCTTCCACTTATTCCAAAATCCATTAAAAAAGGCTTCAATTCTGAAGCCTTTTTTAATTCCATATCTTTACTCTCTTATCTCTACTCTATTATCTTCGTCCCGTTCTCCTCCCCCGCTCCTTCCCCTTCGGAATCACTCTCCCCCCTCTCGGCGCCTCTCTCTTACGAGAACGGTTATTTGCAAATTTACCTACTTGGCCAGCGCGCATGCCTACTAATTCGAGGTCGATGGTACGTTTAGCTAAGTTCGTGTCGCGGACTTTGACCTGCACCTGATCTCCAAACGTGAAGACGCGGCCGTTCGATTTACCCACGATGCGGTAATTATTCTTGTCTAAATCATAGAAGTCATCATTTAAGTCGACCATGCGAACTAAGCCCTCGCAAGAGGTTTCGCCGATTTCGACAAAGATGCCGAATTCGGTGACGCCGGTGATGATGCCTTCGAAAATTTGGGGTTCGTGCAAGCTCATGTACTCTACTTGCTTGTATTTGATGGAAGCGCGTTCTGCGTCAGAAGCGAGTTTTTCGCGGTCCGAACTGTGCTTACATTGAATTTCTAATGGGGAGCGTTCTGCCGGGGTGCCGCCGTCTAAATAGTGTTGCAATAAACGGTGCGTCATGACGTCCGGGTAACGACGAATGGGGCTGGTGAAGTGCGAGTAGAACGGAAATGCTAGGCCGAAGTGACCGACAGGATCAGTGCTATAACGGGCTTTGGACATCGTACGCACCGCTAAACTCTGCAATACGCGCTCCTCGCCTTTGCCTTCGATGTTTTCCATCAAGGCATTAAAGGACTTGCTGACGTGCTGTGGATCAGTGGTTACCTGATAACCAAATTTCTTCGCGAACGAAGAGAATACCTGCAATTTCTCCGGATCTGGTGCTTCGTGAATACGGTACACCATCGTGTTGCGCGGCTCCTCTTTTTTCTTGTTGAAGACGAATTCGGCGACTTTTTTATTGGCCAAAAGCATAAACTCTTCAATCAACTTATGCGCATCCTTGCGTATACGAGGATAGACTCTGATCGGCTTACCATTCTCATCTAATTCGAAGCGGACTTCCGCGGTTTCGAAGTTCACGGAACCGTGATCGAAACGTCTGGCGCGGTAACTTTTCGCAATGCGGTTCAAATCACGAATGACTGGAACTAACGCATCATCTGAATCATTTTCAATTAATTCTTGAGCTTGCTCGTAAGCGAAACGGCGGTCCGAATGAATGACGGTACGGCCAAACCATTCTTTCACAATCGTGTCATTCGCGTCTAGTTCGAAAACAGCCGAGAAGGTTAATTTATCTTCGTTAGGACGAAGGGAACAAAGTCCGTTTGAAAGTTTTTCTGGTAACATCGGAACCACGCGGTCGACTAAATAAACCGAAGTGGCGCGTTTATAGGCTTCAATATCGAGTACGCTGCCGGGTTTCACATAATGAGCCACGTCAGCGATGTGGACACCGATTTCGGTGTTTCCGTTCTTTAGTTTTTGGTAAGAGATGGCATCGTCAAAATCCTTCGCATCGATTGGATCGATAGTAAAAGTTAAGATTTTACGCATATCCTTACGCTTCTTGACTTCAGTCGCAGGAATCTGCACTAAAATCGAAGCGGCTGCTTTCTCTACTTCTTCAGGGAAATCATACGGCAAGCCGTATTCGGCTAAAATCGAGTGCATTTCCGTATCATTCTCACCGGCTTTACCTAACACTTTGATGACGCGACCTTCGGCTTTCTTACCATCTGAACCCCAACGAGTGACCTCGACGATGACCTTGTCTAGGTGCTTTGCGTCCTTGATTTCGAACTTAGGCAAGTAGACATCTTCGTAGATTTTCTTCGAATCTGGGATTAAAAAGGAATAATGTGGGGTTACCTGAATGACACCGACTAATTCTGCGGAACGACGTTCCAATATCTGTACGACCTCTCCTTCCGGGCGGTCATTTTTTCTTTTTTCTGATGGTCTGCGGGCTTGGACGATGACTTTGTCCCCGTCTTTGGCATTATTTAAATCCCCAGAAGCCACCCAAATATCCTTCGCCCCATCTTCCGGAATCACAAACGCAAAACGGGAATTCACATGATCCACGCGACCTGTCACCTGGAAAGATTCATTGTCAAAACGAATGTTTCCCTCCTCATTCTTAATCAAGCGATTTTCAGCGACTAATTTTGCCACTAGATCAGAATAAATCTCCTTCGTTTTACGATCACGAATGGCAAAAGCCTTGTGTAGCTGGTTCAACGAATACGAACGGTAATCGTTTAATTCAAAAAACTCCAGGATTTCAGCCTTCAAGCCGCTCAAAAATTTCTGTTCCTTAGGGGATGACATGGTATTTCAATTCAAATTATCCCGCAAGGTACACATTATTGATTTCTTAATTCCTAATTCGGCATTCTATTGCTACCTTTGAGCTTGTTTTTGAGCCTTTTCAGATGAACCGTTCCCGCATTGCCCTCTTTTTACTGCTCGTATTCGC
>JBIILT010000224.1:0-3170 GCA_044338355.1 Aquirufa sp. | reverse complement strand
AAAGAAGCAAGTAAAGGACATTGCCAAAGAGCTCATATCCCTCTACGCTAAGCGTAAGAATGCGCCCGGTTTTTCCTTCTCGCCAGATACCTATTTACAAGCAGAACTGGAATCGTCATTCCTATATGAAGACACACCAGATCAGGCGAAGGCTACTGTTGATGTGAAAATGGATATGGAGAAACCACACCCGATGGATCGGTTAGTATGTGGAGACGTTGGTTTTGGGAAGACGGAAATCGCGATTCGCGCTGCCTTTAAGGCCGTAGCGGATTCGAAGCAAGTCGCTGTCCTTGTGCCCACAACCGTGTTAGCAATGCAGCATTACCGCACCTTTCACGATCGTTTGGCTGCATTCCCCTGCAAAGTGGAATACATCAATCGCTTCAAATCGACCAAGCAAATCAACGAAACCTTAGCCCGAGTTGCGAGTGGACAAACTGATATATTGATCGGAACACACCGATTAGTAAATAAGGATGTGCAATTCAAGCAACTGGGATTGATGATCATCGACGAAGAACAAAAATTCGGCGTGAAAGTAAAGGACCGCCTGAAAGAGATGCGCGTGGATGTGGATGTATTGACCTTAACGGCCACGCCCATTCCAAGAACACTCCATTTCTCCTTAATGGGAGCCCGCGATTTAAGTATTATTGCGACGCCACCACCAAACCGCCAGCCGGTTGAAACCAAATTGATTGTATTATCGGATGAAATCTTGCGGGATGGGGTTCGGGAAGAAATAAGTCGTGGAGGTCAAGTTTTCGTGGTATACAACCGTATAGGCGAATTAGAAAGTATCGCAAACCGCATTTTACGCCTAGTTCCTGATGCTAAAATCGCCGTTGCCCATGGTCAAATGGAAGGCGACCAGCTCGAAAAAATTATGATGGGCTTCATCGAAGGCCATTACGATGTACTGGTGGCAACGAACATCATCGAATCTGGACTGGATATCCCGAACGCGAATACCATTTTCATTTTAAATGCCAATAATTTTGGGCTTTCAGACTTGCACCAAATGCGCGGTCGCGTAGGCCGCTCGAACAAAAAGGCTTACTGTTATCTGGTTACACCTTCTTTAGCTAATTTAACCAGCGATGCGCGGAAGCGTTTGAGTGCCTTAGAGGAGTTCTCAGATTTAGGCGACGGAATCAAAGTGGCCATGCGCGACTTAGATATTCGAGGGGCTGGAAACCTATTAGGTGCGGAGCAAAGTGGCTTTATCAATGATTTGGGATACGATATGTACCATAAAATACTCGATGAGGCAGTTCAGGAATTGAAGGAAAATGAGTTTAGGAAACTATTTGAAGTCGATCTTGAACAAGTGGCAGAAAGCTTGAAAGTAGACTGTACCATCGAGACTGATTTACGCGTGTTGATTCCAGAAGAGTATGTCCAAAGCATTTCCGAGCGTCTCGCCCTCTACACCCGTTTAGACGAAATCGAAGACGAGGAAACGCTGGCTACCTTCATGAAAGAGATTAAGGACCGATTCGGCGATTTGCCAAATGAGGTCAATGATATGATTGAATTAGTGAAGTGTCGTTGGAAGGCACAGGTTTTGGGAATCGAAAAAATACTCTTGAAAAACAATAATCTTAAGTTTCATTTCGTTTCATCAGAGTCTTCTCGACCACTTGATCAAAGCCTAGTTATTAAAGTGATTTCGTTCGTAAATAACAAAAAGGGGCTTTGTCAGTTAAGAGAAAAAGCAGGAAAAATGATCTTGCAAATTGATAAGGTGAGTAGTATTAAAGAATTAAATACTATTTTAGTGGATATTTTGGGGTAATTAATACCTTTGTAAATTAATTCGATTGTAAAAGGAATATAAATGCGTACTCAATTTAGATTAATAGCTTTCATTTCTCTTGCCATCGGAGCCTTGAGCTCTTGTAGCAATCTGAAGAAAAACGAGAAGCCCAATAGCTTATCTCCTGGTAAAACTTCCAGCATTTCAGGTGTAGATTATAACAAGAAAGGCGGATTCCAAACTATTTCAAAGTTTTCCGGTGACATGGTAGGCCCTAATCTTGTCTTCATAGAAGGGGGACGATTCACCATGGGAGCGACTGACGAAGATGTATTAGGTAAACACGACAATTACCAACGTACAGTCACTATTCAGTCCTTTTATATTGACGAAACAGAGATGGCGAATATTCACTATTTAGAATATTTAAATGCTGTTCAAAAAGATTCAACACAAGAATTCTACGAATCCGCTCTTCCCGATACGTCCGTTTGGTTAAACCAATTAGCTTTTAACGACCCGTATGAGAAACAATATCTAAGACACCCAGGATTTAGATTATATCCAATAGTAGGCGTGTCCTGGAAACAAGCGAATGATTTCTGTCTTTGGAGAACAACAGCTGTCAATAACCAGATCAATAATATCCAAAAAGTAGAAAAAGGCAAAAAACCTAAAAAAGGTAAAAAAGAGTTAGATGTAGCCTCTGGTAGATTACTTCCTGCTTTCCGTTTACCTACCGAGGCAGAATGGGAATATGCTGCGAAGGCAATGATTGGAACGCAACAAGAGGATGAAAATCAAAGTAATCAGCGTATTTATCCATGGGATGGCCCATCGATGCGTCAGCCAATTGGTAAAAATAGAGGTATGATGATGGCTAATTTCAAAAGAGGAAGAGGTGACTATGTAGGTTTAGCTGGAAGAAACAATGATGGTGCTATTATCACGGCAGAAATTTACAGCTATTCCCCTAATGATTTTGGTCTTTACCAAATGGCTGGAAATGTAAACGAGTGGGTTGCTGACCTTTACCGCCCTTTATCGTACCAAGACTTCAACGACTTAAATCCAGTTCGTTTAAATGACGACTTAGATAAAGCTGACAAGTATGATAAAAAGAACAATCAATCCTTAATTGACAATAAAATCCGCGTTTACAAAGGTGGATCTTGGGCAGATTTACCGTATTGGTTAGCGCCAGGAACGCGTCGTTTCTTAGATGAGGATTCAGCTACTTCGACCATCGGGTTCCGTTGTGCCATGATTGCTACGGGCGCAAAGAGAAAATAAGCCATTCACTTTAAAGCAGCCAGCGCTAGGAAAGACAATTTCCCCGCGCTGGCTGCTTTAATTTTAGCCCCAGCCGCTAAAAAAGTCGCGCCGGTCGTCAATGTATCATCTACCA
>JBIILT010000223.1:0-3188 GCA_044338355.1 Aquirufa sp. | reverse complement strand
CCAGAAGCGTTGACTACCCAGGCATCGATTTCAGCCAATTTTTTCTGAGTCCAAGGGCTGAGAGGCAGAGATTTGATTGATCTTTTCAAGCTGATGAGTGCCGGAATGCTTTCATAGGGCTTTTCTGGGTTGTAGGATTTGATGATGGGTAAGATGAAGGCATCGATGTTCGCATTGACGCGATTCCAAGTAGCATCTACTCCATCCCACAAGAAATCTTTAGGGGCTTCACCCCCTAGCGTTGCGAAATATTCTGTGCTTCTTCCGTGGTCTACCGCAAATCCAAAACCTTGAGATTTATGTTGGCTACGGCTGAAAGCGGCTAATTCGCCTGTGCTTTGGCCTAAAAAAGGTAAATAATCACCTATGTTCACTTTGAATTGAGAGTCAGAAATAGTCGAATTTCCCGTAGAACCCGGGAAACGAAACGTGTTCCAAAGTAAGCGTTTAGCCTGCCAAACATCCACGCCTTGCTTTAACTGCTCTGGAAACATTTTCGAATCAGCTGCTGCTTTATAAGCTTCAATGGCTAAGGCCGCGGAGGCCGAGTGATGTCCGTGTCCAGCGCGTGCATCCGGAGGGAAACGAGTGAATATGATATCTGGACGCGTTTTTCGGATTACCCAGACTAAGTCTGCTAGAATTAATTGTTTGTCCCATAAGGCCAAAGCTTCTTCCGTCGATTTCGAAAATCCAAAGTCAAAAGCCCGCGAAAAATATTGATTCGCTCCATCGATTCTTCGTGCAGCTAATAATTCCTGAGTTCTAATTAATCCTAAAGGAACTCCTTGTTCGTCTCCTATTAGGTTTTGGCCTCCATCTCCCCTCGTACAGGCAAAATAGTTCGTTTCCCAGTGTTGCTGTTGGGCAAACCAAGTTAACATGTGCGTGCTTTCATCATCTGGATGAGCCGCCACGTGTAAAACGGATCCTAATACGCGTAATTTCTGTAAATCTTCGCCTAATTGAGCGGACGTACGCGGCTGTTGAGCTAGTGCAGGAATGGCCAATAAGGCCAATAAGATAATTTTTTTCATTAGTTAAGCATGTTTCGGTTCCAAGGGCCACGGTAAGTACGCGCGAGTAAAGCAGTAGCTTCCGGGTCGTTTAAAACAGTTTTAGTTCCCGGGTCATAGGAAAGAGGTCGGCCCAATTTCATCGATAAATTAGCAATAATGCAGGAAGCGGTCGAAATGTGCCCTTCTGAAATATCTGCTATCGGTTTTGTCCCTTTATCTATGGCCGCTAAGAAATCGAGCATGTGCCCACGCGTAGCTGGTGCCGCATTTAATTCAATGCGATCCTCTTTAAGATCTTCCGGATACTTTTCTTTTTCGTAAACTACGTCCATGTGCAATTTCTCTGCTTTGGAGTCTGCAGGTGTGAAATCATATTTCATCGTGCTCATTCGAAGCGTTCCTTTCTCTCCATAAATGGTTAAGCCCCAGGGATATTCAGGATCTGGAGGAGTCCCCCAGCTTCTATGTTGCCAAACGCAATTCAGCCCATTGTATTCAAAAACGGCCGTTTGAGTATCAGCGATGTTGGATTTTCCTTCTTTTTGGACATAGATTCCTCCTTCCGAGCTTATGCGATTAGGCCAGCCTAAGTCGAGCATCCAGCGTGCTGTATCGAACATGTGAATGCACATATCACCCATAATTCCATTGCCATACTCTTCAAAAGTTCTCCACCAGCGCGTATGAGGCAATCCATCGTAAGGACGTAAAGGCGCAGGACCCGTCCACATTTCATAGTCGAAATAGTCTGGAACTGCTTGAAGTGGTGGATTGCCATTATTCCGCATGTGGTAATAGCAATACATTTCTACATGGGCTACTTTGCCTAGTAAGCCTTTATCTATAATTTCTTTTTTCGCCTGAATCAGATGCGGAGTACTTTTCCTTTGCGTACCAACCTGCACCGTTTTACCATATTTGCGCGCAGCAGCCACCATCGCCTCTCCCTCGTGCACATCTACCGAAATAGGTTTCTGCACATAGACATTTGCTCCCGCTTTAACTGCATCGATCATCTGTAAGGCATGCCAATGATCTGGGCTTCCCACAATGGCGATGTCTAGTTCATTTTCTTTTAATAATTGACGGTAATCGCCATATAATTTGGGCGTTTTACGCGATTTTTGACGTGCTGCTATGAGCTTTCCTGCCTCTGTTAATTGATTTCGATCCGGATCACAAAGCGCGACCACTTCCACAGGTACCACTTGCATTAGTCGGAATAAATCACTCTTACCGTACCATCCGGTACCAATTAAAGCTACGCGATAAGGTCTAGCTGGATTTACTAAATCTAGACCATAAGCGCCAAAAGTCGACAAAGCTAAAGCGGCCGATGCCCCTTTCATAAAATGTCTGCGGTTAATATTGAATGTTTTCATAGGATGATCGCTAATACTGATTCTGCCGGTATTTCTAGGTTTAATTTCTCTATGCTAATGTTTTTCTTGCGACCCTCATTTTGAACGATGATGGCTATTTTACCATCCGGACGTTTAAACGCTGCCGCTTGAATACCTTCAGGCACCTCTATGCCTAAACGTAGGGAGCCAGCTGGCACAAATCGTGCCGCCTGCATAACAATATAATAAGATTGATTTTTTACAATGTCCTGACCTGATATGGTTAATGCACCTAAACATTCTGTGCAACCTCCAGGAGTATGTGGGCCATAGGTAGGATCATTTGCTAAATTCCATTCAATGGCTGTTTTTGCATGATTATTGACAGCACCTAAAATGACATTTTTTATGTGCCACATAAAGTCTCCTGTAAAATCACCCTTGTATCCAGTCCATTGTTCTGTAAAATATAAATCTTTATCTGGATGCGCTGCTTTCACTTTACTGAGGGCAGTAATATCGCCATTGTATAAATGAAACGCAGAGCCACTGACATATTTTCTAGCTTCTGCATCATTTAATAGATCAATTGCATATTCAGGATGGTCGCAATTGTGATCGTAGACGATGATTTTGGTCGTTATATTCCGTTTTTTGAATTCGGGTCCCAAAGCTGTTTTGATGAAATCAGTTTGCATTTGCGAAGTCATCAACATACTCGGATTATTGCCTGGATGAAGTGGTTCGTTTTGAGGTGTTAGCGCCCAAATGTTAATTCCCTCCTTCGCCATGGCTTGGATGTATTTGGCTAAATAAATGGCATAGG
>JBIILT010000222.1:0-3194 GCA_044338355.1 Aquirufa sp. | reverse complement strand
TTCGAACGACTTCGTAGAAATATTGAAACAATTAGAGGCTTAAATAGGCTTCGAGTCCCCCTTCGAGGTGATCGATTTGCAAGAAGCCTTTGGCCTTCAATAAACGCAGCGCAATCAAACTCTGCGTCCCATTATAACAGATAATCACCCAGTTTTTCTCCGTAGAAATTTCATCGATGCGTCCCAAAAGCACATCCAATGGAACGTGAAAACCTCCTAAATTAAAGTCATCCCATTCCCTGGGAGTCCTTATATCTAGGAGGTTTACATTGTTTAATTCAGCTTTGAATTCAGCCGCAGTCATCTTAGTAACCTGCCGCTTGCCACGCCACCATTCCGCCCAATACATTGCGGACATTAGTATAGCCTTCCGCTGTTAAATAATCCTTTGCACGACCAGAACGAGCTCCAGAACGGCAATGAATCAAGATCTCCTCATTTTTCAAATGAGCCATCTCCTCTAAACGATCCGGTAATTCACCCAAAGGAATCAAGATTGCGCCAATATTAAATTCATCGAATTCATATTCCTCGCGCACATCGAACAAGTTTAATTTTTCTCCTTTATCAAGGCGCTCTTTTAATTCTTCAATTGTAATATCCATCGTATTAATTATTTCCGTCACCTACTACCCAAACATCAATTGTATCTCCCGGATGAATACTCGTTCCATCACAGGTAGCACAAGTCTGTTTGAATACAGTTCCTGCTTCTAAATCACTATTTGCCTCGTAGGTCACTTTGCCTAATTTTAAATTCATTCCTGCCAAAATAATCGACACCTCATCAATCGGTTTTCCAATCAAATCTGGCAATTCAATCTCTGCATCCGCCGTCCCATTTCCAATGTATAAATCTACCTCTGTCCCCTTAGGAATACTATTTCCAGCTATTATTTTACGTCCCAAAGCTTGCATATCAATCACCTCTTTCAAGCGCGGATCGTTCACCTGATGCACAATTCCTTTTTTCAATCCCGCAATAACCAATTGCTGCTCCGCACTCCGCACTGATAGACCAATTAAATTAGGCATTCGGATGGTAGGAGGGGTTTCTGAATTGATTGTAATGTAAATCTTACGTCCAGATTTGACTAACGCATTCGGAAGAGGATATTGAGATAATATGGTCAATGGCGCCTTATCTGCCACAAATGTGCAATCAGAAATTTCAAATTCTAGATTATTCGCTTCGACCGATTCCTCCATCTTTTCCATTGACATTCCTTTTAAATTAGGAACTTTGATGGTTTCTCCATGGTGTGTGCTCCAGGGTAAGTAAACAAAAAAGAAGGCAAAAAATAGTACCAAAAATAACGTCACTAAGATCGCGACGTGCAGGTAAAAGTCCTTTTTTGATTTAGTTGAAATGATTGCCATGGAGGGAGAAATCTATTATAGTGCAATTTACAAAATCTTATTAAAGCATAAAGCATAAAGCATAAAGAATAAAGTCAGTATTGCAGTAGTATGACCTAATATTTACATTAATCATCAAAAAGGAGCTTTTGCTTCCTTTTTGATCCCATCTTTATTCTTTATTCTTTATTCTTTATTCTTTATGCTCTATTCTTTTCATACCACTCTCTACTCAGATAAACAAAAAAGGGGCTTGCGCCCCAATTTTGCAAATATCTATACTCTTTAATCTATACTCTAAAAGTTCAGTGACTAGCGACTAGCGACTAGTGACTATCGACTAGTGACTATCGACTCCCGACTATCGACTAGTGACTATCGACTAGTGACTCCCGACTATCGACTAGTACTTAAAAACCTTATCCCCCGCCATAACCTCTTGCGTTTTCTCATCAAAAGTAACGCGTTGTCCCGTGCGGTAAGCCGCATTGGACATAATAGTTGCGATGGAGTGTTGGTAACCAGCCTCGATTGGAGCGTTTGGTGTTTTGCGAGAACGAACGCATTCCATCCAGTTTTTCACGTGGTTGAAAGTTAAAACGTCTCCACCTGTGTCTGCGTCAGTCGCTACTTTAGCTCCTTCGATTTTCCTCGTTGGTAATAAGTTTGCTTGTAAGCCCATCGCTTTAGCTTCACGCTCACGAAGACCACCGTTAGGGGAGATCGTATTTGTATCTAAGTTTAATTCACCACCATTTGAGTAGTAAATTTCTTTCGTACCACCTGCTGAGTTAGAAAAACGGGAGGTGAATTGAACTTGGAATCCTTTGGTTCCTTTTCCATAATCCATTACCACTGTCATGGTGTCTGCATTTACGCGGCCATCATTCCACTGGTAGATTCCTCCGTTTGCAACGACTGAATTCGGGTGAGATAAACCGGAGAACCAGTGAACGGTATCGATTTGGTGAGACATCCACTGTCCTGCAATTCCAGAAGAATAAGGCCAGAACAGGCGGTATTCTAAGTATTTACGCGGATCAAATTTGTCTGCAGGGCGGTTCATTAAGTAGCGCTTCCAATCGATATCTGATTCTTTTAAGATGCTCGTTAATTCTGGGCGTCTCCAGCGACCTGGTTGGTTGACATTCCACATCAATTCCACCATTTTGATATCGCCAAATTTACCTGACTTGATGAATTCATCCGCAGCCCAGTAGTTTTCGCCTGAACGACGTTGAGAACCGATTTGAACGATCTTGCCAGAGTCTTTAACTGCTTTTAAAACCGCACGGTTATCTTCCATCGTTTCAGCTAATGGCTTCTCTGTATACGTATCGCAACCTGCTTTTACTGCCTCAATGGTGTGTAAAGCGTGTTGGAAGTCAGCTGTCGAAATGAAAACTGCATCGATTCCTTTAGCAGCATACAATTCGTCATTGTTTCTGTAAGTTTGGATTGATCCACCTAATTCTTTTTCTAAATAGGCTTTTCCCTCGTCTCTACGGCGGTTCCATAGATCAGATAATGCGACCATTTCGAAGTTCATTCCTTTGGCCAAAGCCTTAAATGGAGGAACATGTGATGCCCGGTGACGATCAGAGAAACCCACGCAAGCCACGCGAACGCGGTCGTTTGCGCCAAGAATCTTGCTGTACGATTTTGGGCTAAAAGCTAAAGTACCTAGAGAAGCTAGGGCACCTTTGTGTAAAAATTCTCTTCTTTCCATAGGTTTAGTTTATTTAATTTCTCTGATTTTGATGTTTTTATAGAATACGGAATCCCCGTGCTCTTGGAAAAGGATTGGACCTGAATCTTGCGCTCCAAAACCATCC
>JBIILT010000221.1:0-3225 GCA_044338355.1 Aquirufa sp. | reverse complement strand
GAGCACTGGAACGGCTTGGTTAACTACAAGATCATCAAGCGCCTCTCGCATTCCAGATTGCTGCAGCAGTGTCATCGCATGGTCGAACGCGCCGACGCCGGGGATAATTAACTTGGAGGCACCACGCAAGTCTGAAGAGTTACGTGCCACACATGCGGGAACGTCAAGTCGTTTGTAGACATTAAGAAACGCAAGGATATTACCCAACCCGTAATCAACGATGGTGATCATCGGAAAATTCTATTCTCTAAGCCAAGTAAAATTGAGACTCTGGCTCCCAAAGTTATCAGGGCGAAATTATTTTTGTAATCTTTAAAGGTTTTATTTTTACCATTGAATATCTCCTGCAATTCCTCCACAGTAAAATCAAGTTTCTTTGCAACGTATTCAAATTCTTTTGCCATTGTTTCTTCGTCAAGCTCTGGTTTAGATATTCGCTCCAACCCTTCTTCCCGTGTCATTTGATTCGTCAAAATCTCGCTTGAGAAATAGGCTCTTCTTTTGTCATATCCAAATTTTTTCGGCGTCCAGAATGATTCGTAGAACCTGGTAAATCTGGATTCGTAATGCTTTTGAGGATAAGGCTGCCATCCAAATCGCTCCTGCAATTTCAGGATCACTTCCTTTTTAATATAAGGTACGTTATCCAGCATTTTAATTACTCTTATGCCTTTAGCCCACCGGTACAATAGTTTATATTTAAGAATATCACAAGTTGGAAACGTTTCAAGAGAATGTTCACCAAACTGTTTGTGAATATCATTAACTTGACGCATATCAGTAGAAAAGTATGTCCAATCTATTGACTCTCGTACAACCTCAGTAGAAATATTACCACCGGTTATTATATATTTAAATTTATTCTTTGCTGCGAAATTGTAAATCGCTGAGAAAAGCGCAAGATCCTGAGGGGTATCAGTGGTAGGCACTTGAGACTTAAAAAATGCTCTTTGCAAATCCTTCATTTCTTCCCAGTTAACAACCTCAGTAACAAGATCCAAGCCTAGACCATCTATGATTTTTTGAATGTTACTTACTCCCAAATCAGAATTCCATCCAGTATCACAATGGAACATAAGTGGCCTCAGACCGAATTTCTCTACAGCCACATATGAAACATATGAGCTATCCAGCCCACCGCTTATTCCAATTAGGCAGTCATGGTCTCTGTCTTTTCCTTCACGTTTGATCTTCTCAATTAAAGGCATAATCTCAGCTTCACCTTGTGGACCAGGATGCCAGTTGGGAAGGATATTATTATTATAATTATTACAGAAATCGCACCATCCGCGTTCGTCAAAAGTGATACTAGGGTCACTGGTATCCATAATGCAATTTGTACAAATTTGATAGGGTCTTGAACTCATTTTGTTAACCTTCGATATAGTGATTATTTGTTAATTTACCTAATATTAAATTGAATATTATTACAATTTTCGGAATAATAAATGAAAGTGATAAATACTTGAATCCTTGACTCCCATCAAGCCCAAAGTTATTTCTGCTGAATTATTCAAATAATCACTCAGCATCTCATGATTACTCCCGCCCCCGCCAACATCAAATTTACTTCCCCCTCCAATGTGTTCTTGCGGATCTGCCATGAGGATTTCTTTGAATGCGGCCAATTTTTCCGACGGCGCTGACGGGAGCTGATATTGACTCGCTTGAGATATTTACAGATAAAGGCCAGTCTAGTGTGAGATCTGAAGTTGTAGGGCATTTTTTTGAAATAAATTTGGTCATGTTTGAACTCGCCTTCTGGACTAACAGAGTGTGTGGTCTAAGTAGATGATGTCAGTGGGGAAATAAATATATATTTCTAATATGAAGCCACGGATTTAGGTGAATGCTGTTAAATAATAAGATGGCTCAATCACTTAATAAATTTAATATATTACATTTATTATTTAATTTTAAATCCTTCCAATACCGGTAATGGGTTCCATCCTAGAATTTCACGAGCTTTAGAATCATCAAAAGTAAGGTCCGATGTAATTTTTTTAAGCATGTAAGAATTAATGGGGGCCACTTTGCCTAGCATATCAAACATAATAGAAAAGCTTTTTGCCAACGAAGCAGGAATGTTACCTGGATTCTTTCTATTTAACTGCCGCGCGATGACTGAGCTAAGCTCTTTAAGCGATGGATGATAAAGGTCAGTTAAATTAAAAACACCTCCG
Organism: Aquirufa sp.; assembly: GCA_044338355.1. Classification (GTDB taxonomy): domain Bacteria; phylum Bacteroidota; class Bacteroidia; order Cytophagales; family Spirosomataceae; genus Aquirufa. The sequence continues at coordinate 1,042 of JBIILT010000221.1, read as the reverse complement.
ATTTCAGCAGCCTTAGGAATAATTCGGGCAACATCATCTGCCAAAACGATACTTTTCTTAGCTCCGCCTCCATCAATATTGAAATAATAACCTTTTTGAATGCCTTTAATCATTGACGCAAGGTTCCCTGGTGGATTAGGCCCAGCAATTAACGGTAACCTTAGTATTGTACAAATTACATTGTGTTTTTTACACCAAGCCAGTATTAATTCTTCAGCTTGTATTTTACTCTGGCCGTATGAGTTTTTAGCTAATAATGGTTCATTTTCATTTATTAAAATACCGCATTCTCGACCGTATACGGCGACTGTACTAATAAAAACAAAAGAACGGGGGATTCCAAATTTTTCCAACGCATTTAAAAGATTAAACGTTCCTTTAACATTTACATTAAAAAACTCTTGTTTTTCTTCTGCTGTTTTAGGAACTGAATGAGCTTTGCCTGCTACATGAATAATTGTATTAAAAATGGTATCTAATTCCGGAACTGATTGAGCAAGGTCACAGCATATATCATGTTTTTTTGATCGGCCGATAGTTTTAATTAGATGAGACTTTTCTTGCAAGGAATTGAGAATAATTGATCCAAGAAATCCATTTGACCCTGTAATACAAATTTTCCCCATTAAGTGTTCTAATTACCGCATTAGTCCGATTAAATTATCAATACAAATTTCTTTAGTAAAATTACTTAAAACATATTTATGGCCATTCTCACCCATAATTTGCAATTTTTCCCGATCATTAAAGCATTTAAGAAAGAGCTCACCTATTTCATTAGGGGAAGCATCCGAGATAATGGAATAACCACACTTGGCATCTTCAATTATTTTATGACCGTCACTTTCTTTATTAATTATAGCTACTATAGGTATAGACGCCGCCATATAACCCAATATCTTACCAGGAATAACAGGTGTTTTAACCTTGGGGCTTAAGGATATCATTCCAAAATCGACTTCTTTCAGTAATTCAGAGTAATCTTCCTGAGAAATAAATGGATGAAATATTACATTTTGAAGATGTTTATCTTTTGAGATTT
>JBIILT010000220.1:0-3241 GCA_044338355.1 Aquirufa sp. | reverse complement strand
ATTTAAATCGAGATAATAATCGATCTTCCATTCCTGCCAGGTCTCTAGGAGCACGGTCAGATGAAAGAATAATTTGTTTTCCCGATTGGTGTAAGTGATTAAAGATATTAAAGAAGGTCTCTTGTGTTTTTTCTTTTCCTGATAAGAATTGAACATCATCAATAATCAAAACATCCACTTGTAAGTAGAAATTAGTAAAAGCCTCTATCGAATTGTTTCTGATGGCGTTCACAAACTGATTCGTGAATTTCTCTGTAGATACATAAAGAACAAATTTCTCCGGGAAAGCATCTTTAATCTGATTACCTATGGCTTGGATCAAGTGTGTCTTTCCTAATCCTACACCACCATAAATCATGAGGGGATTGAAGGCTGTTAAACCGGGCTTATTAGCTACAGCCATACCTGCTGCGCGGCCTAGGCGATTGCAATCTCCTTCGATAAATTTATCAAAAGTATATTTTGGAATTAAATAAGAATCTAATTCTAAAGAATCTAAGTTTTTTAGTTCAAATGGGCTCTTAGCGGGATTGGGGAAATTACTTCCTTTGTCAGGATTAATTTGACCTTGATTAGTTGGAGGAAGGTTAAATGTAATAGGTGGATTCTTGCGATCACCCTTATCGATGACGATTGAATACTCTAACATTCCTTGACGTCCAATCGTCAAGTCAATTGCCTTCCGTAAGTCCGAAACATGTTTCTCTTCGAGCCATTCGTAGAAGAATTGTGAAGGCACTTGAATCAATAAAGTGTTATTCTGGAATTTAAGAGGAACGATGGGAGCAAACCAAGTTGCGAAACTCTGTTCTGAGATATCATTTTTGATGATATTCAGGCATTGATTCCACAAGTCTCTAACTTCAATTTGCATTAATAATTGGGGTCAAACAGTTCTTAGGGTGAATTTTTTAGGAATTCACCTGGTTTAAAATTTTTATAAGTTTTACTGGTTCTATATAAGAAAAACGATTCCTTTTTTCTTAAGCGGGGAGACAAAAATAGTAAAATAAGATGTTGTTCCAAATTTGAAAACGAAAATAAATCCAGTTTTTTTTTCGAAAAAAAAGGTCTAAAAATTTGGTTCTAAAAATTGTTCAAATTAAGTGTACTTAAATCATTCTTTTACTTGAAAAAGTATAAGAAAATTATTTTACTACTAGTAGGCTAGACGGTAATATGGAGACCAAATTTTTTTCATTTTCAATTAGTAAACTTTCTCCGTCTAAGTGGTATGGGATACCTATGGTCGTATGAAAAGTGAGAGATTTTACTGTTGAAACCTCGCTTCTGCTGTTTAGATGCAGTTTCTTTGAAAATAGACTTATTCCAAGAAAGATAATATGAAAAAGATTGCTTGGTTTTACACGGATTACCTCTAATAATTCATCTTGAAGGTCAGAGTTTGGGGATATATAGGCATTGTTTCCAAACTGATTTGCATTAGCCACGGTAAAGGAAAATACGGGGCCGAACTCTTTTATATTAACTGGCTTATAGTTATAAAGTAAAATAAGGCTTGAATATATATAATTCAGAAAACCTCTTTTCCCTCTAGAAGCAAAATGGGATGCCACATAGGCATCGAAACCTATCCCCGCCGTACAAAAGAAGGGTCGATCATTCCATTTGCCTGCATCGATAGTAATCTGCTGGCCATTGATGGCTCGATCTACTGCTTTTTTGAAGCTTAATGGGATTCCTAGGTGCCTTGCTAGTCCATTGCCTGAACCCATGGGAATTATTCCTAGCGGTATAGAACTATACAATAAGGCGGATGCAACTTCATTAATAGTACCATCACCACCTATCGCTATGATTTTCTCTGCCCCTTCGGTAACGGCTTGCTGAGTTAATTTTGAGGCATGGTTCACATATTCTGTTATCCAAACCTTTGAATTTGGTATTGACTGTAGATCGGCTACTATTCGTGCCCTTCTTTGCGGAGAATTGGTTCCGGAATTAGGGTTTAGAATAAAATGAATCATGGGTTTAATTTAAATTTGCACAAAAATAGAATCAAATTTTGGTTTAATTTTACAAAAAATGATCAATCTATGTTAGAAGTAGGAAACGCGTATGAGATCGAATTCTCATTCACACAGGAGCAAGTCAATGATTTCTGTAAAATATCAGGTGATTTCAATCCTCTGCATTGGGATGAAGCTTATGCAGCAACGACACCATTTAAAAAGCCTATTATTCATGGAGCCTTAATTGCGAGTGTTTTTTCGCGCGTGATGGGAATGGAATTTCCGGGCGAAGGAAGTGTCTATTTAAAACAAGTCTCTGAATTTAAGCGCCCCTTGTATGTAGGAACTACCTACAAGGCTAGCTTTGAAATTGTAAGTACGAATCCGGCCAAGCACACAGCAGAGATTTCAACTCAGGTATTTGAATTAGAAAGAGGAAAGATAATGGTCGATGGTATGGCCTCTGCCATGCATGCAGAACTATTTTAACATAAAAAAAGCCCGATTTTTATCGGGCTTTTTTTATCAAAGAGGGAAAAAATTATTTTCCTGAGTTTTTCTTGTTTTGAACTTCAGTACGAATTTCTTGTGCTAAAGTCTTCATTTGTTGTAAACCTCCTCTTACGCGAGTACCAGCTGCTTGATTTCCTTTATCGTAGAATTTTTCGAAATCTCCTTCTAAAGATAAAATTAAGTCCTTTACTTGTGCAAATCTACTCATGATAATTTGTTTTTTAGGTTGTGTAAATAATATTAGATTGTCTTTATGCCCTTTAATAGGCTTTAATAAGCGAAATTTAGTAAAAAACTTGTTCTGTGCAAATTAATATCAAGAAAAAACAGAAAAAAAATACAATTTCTATTAAAATTACCGTTAAATCAATCAATTATTGCGCGTAGTAGCCAGTTTTCAATCTTTTCTGTACTTCGGCAAAACAGTCGCAAGTATATTCAATATCTGTTATTGTATGCGATGAGGTAGGAATGATTCTTAACATGATTTGGCCCTTAGGAACTACCGGATATACGACGATACTACAGAAGATTCCCATGTTTTCACGTAGGTCACGCACTAATTTAGTGACCGCTGCGATATCATAATCACCATGTAAGAACACTGGAGTTACCGGAGATTGAGTTTCACCAATATCAAATCCTTTATCTTTTAATCCTTTTTGGAGCGCGCGAACGTTCTCCCACAACTTTTCTCTTAATTCTGGATATTTTTTAATCAATTCTAAACGCTTCATGCCGCCGATAACAAAGGG